>CACYHY010000066.1:1909-2651 GCA_902774305.1 uncultured Pseudomonadota bacterium | reverse complement strand
CGTTTATAAGCCTTGTTAAATTTCGCAACAAATCTGTCAGAATGTAAAAACAACTCGTCTAACAATGTATCTGTAACCTTTGCTCTGGTTAACTCTGGCGATTTTTTGACAATATATTTTGACAAATATTCTGCGATGTTATAGCAAACTTTATACATCATATTAAAGTTGCCTTGGTCACGAATATCCAACAGTCTTAAAAATAATTTAGATTGCAAAACAGCAAATTCTTCAACTTTTGGATCATAATCCATTTTTTGACGCCACAACCTGCCCATACTTTCATATGTCTGGTAAGAACCGCCAAATTTATTGACAACTTCGTTTCCGATGAAATTTACATACTGCGATATAATAGCGCCTGTACTTGCCATAATATTCCTCTATAATTATCTGGATTCATCTTTTTTCTTGCCAACCAACAAAATTGTTGCCCCCAACAATGCCGCAGTTCCACCCAATGCCATAGCAGTTGTGGTTTCTGTACTGGCAATTTTATCTGTATCTGGATTATATTCCGCACTGAAACGATAATCATCAGTTCCCGCAGCCAATAATACAGCAATAAATCCTGCACCACCCAGTAATCCTGCCAACCAATCACGAGTGTTGTTGTTTAAGATTTGTTTCTTAGATTTCTTTTGCATATTATGCCCCCTTTTGTTTTTTATTGTCCTTATAATTATAATACAAAACAAAATATTGTCAATAGATATTATTATAATAAAAAACCGCCCTTTCG
>CACYHY010000066.1:0-1897 GCA_902774305.1 uncultured Pseudomonadota bacterium | reverse complement strand
TGGTGCGAGCAAAGGGGCTCGAACCCTCGACCTCAACCTTGGCAAGGTTGCGCTCTAGCCAACTGAGCTACGCTCGCGTATCGTGCCACCATAATGACATAGTTTTTTTATAAATGCAAGTATTATTTTTTAAAATTCTACACGTAATCCTACCATAGCATTTACATATATCATTTTATCCGCTGTAAACCAATCGCGTTGCTTTTCTGCATCAGCACTGGTCAATTGCCATTTTATTTTCGGAATATACATCGCGCGAATTCCAGCATCAAAATACATTCTTTCGTTCATACCATACGATATACCAATCGCAGCAATTGGCACCAGATTAGATGTCCGTGTTTCAGATTTATTAAACTGAATAACACCAGCATCATCCACAATACCAAAATTTTGCAATTCGTAAATATCAGACAAATCACCATAAGAATCCGTTAACTGCAATATAGTTTTTGTATCACCATATCCCAACCCAAAACCAATATAAGGTATCACTTCCTTTAATGGTTTCTTTATACCATCAAAAAAGTCATAAAAAGCCATTACACTAAGAACATCACTAGCCACACTAGATTGAATTCCACCACTCTGCGCGTCAACATGATAACCTTCAGATGTTATCAGTCCCCCCTCGAACAAAGGATTTTGGTTGTAATCAATCTCGGAAATATGATCCCAACCAAATTCTACACGCCACTGTGGAACATCGGGCATAGTAAAACCTATACTACCCCCAGCAACAACAGTAAGCTCAGAATAATTCTTAGCTGCAGGTAAATCACCCAAGCGCGCATAACCAGCATCAGCAAATCCAGCAGGTTCACCAGATGCACGATACCATGCCAATGTTGCAACCTCGCCAGTTGAGGTATTTACCACATATTGTCCGGTTAGTGAACCAATTTCATTTTGAATCTTTGCCTTGCTGTATGACGCCCCACCACGCACAGATAACACGAAACGCGTTCCGTCATCACCACTCCACGAATCGCGATCTCATCTCACTCACTTTTTATCCTTGGAATTATACCACAAAAATCACTATAAAAAAACTGATTTTTTACCGCTTTACAATATCATGAAAAATTTCCGCCGGTATTGTTCCACCAGTAACCTTGGACGACATTGGCGAAAAGTCATCATTGCCGACCCATACACCAATTATATTATCCTGTGTTGCACCAACAAACCAGGCATCCCTATTATCATTACTGGTACCGGTTTTTCCACCCAGCACACCGTCTATCATTGCACGATGCCCAGTTCCGCCCGGGGCAACAACATTTGCCAATAATTCCGTCATAGCCGACACAGTATTTGGTTGCAATACTTGAATTGGTTCAGACGGATTTCTTTCATACAGTACGGATCCATCAGCCCTGGTTATTTTTGTAATAGAATATGGGTGCACAGATTGACCATCATTCCAAATAACAGCATACATATTCGTCAAATCTACCAAGGTCATTTCACTGCCCCCTAAGACAGTAGAATATTCGCGCTTTAACTTTGTTCCAACCCCCAAACGACCCGCCATATCCAACACAGAATCTATACCATAAATCTTGGTCAATTTAATTGGAACAGAATTCACACTCTTTGCAAATGCTGTGGATAAAGGAATATCGCCATAATAATGCTCGTTATAATTTTTAGGATTATAATCCCCAATAGAAATTTGCGAATCGTTCACATAAGAATCTGGCGTCAATCCATTTTCCAATGCCATCAAATACACCACTGGTTTGAACGCACTGCCAGGTTGGCGCATAGCCAATGTCCTGTTAAATTGGCTGGCTTGATAATCTGCCCCACCAGCCATCGCACGCACCGCGCCATCGCGTGCCATAGCCAAAACAGCGCCCTGATAATCACCAGTATGTTTAGGCAACACAGC
>CACYHY010000065.1 GCA_902774305.1 uncultured Pseudomonadota bacterium | reverse complement strand
GAATATCGTCTGCGCGATGCATTAAAACCTATACTGGAATATTATGATTATATATTGTTGGATTGTCCGCCAGCTTTGGGGCATTTAACATTGAACGCATTAAATGCCGCAGATAGTGTGATTATCCCGCTTCAATGTGAATTTTTTGCACTTGAAGGAATTAGCCAATTAGTAAGTACTATCAATATAGTGCAACAAAATTGGAATCCGAACTTAAAGATTTTGGGTGTATTGTTGACTATGTATGACAAACGTTATTCTATGACGCGTGATGTAGAAAATGATGTCAGAAAAACATTTGGCGATATGGTGTTTAAAACTGTGATACCGCGTAATGTTCGTGTGTCCGAGGCACCAAGCCATGGAAAACCTGCGTTGTTTTATGACTTTAATTCTACGGGCGCCCAAGCATATTTACGTGTTGCGACTGAAATTGTAAATAAATTAGAAAAAGAGGAAAAATAAAATGGCATCAAAGTTTGGTTTAGGAAGAGGGCTTGCAGATATTCAGGCGGAAATGGGGATAGCACCAGATATCTCAATTTTAACAGGTGGCGAACGCGTTGTTATTAAACAAATACCTTTAAGTCAAATTGGTGCAAATCCAGATCAGCCACGTAAAACTTTTCGTGAATCAGAATTAAATGATTTGGCTGCATCTATAAAAGAGAAGGGCGTATTACAACCAATTTTATTACGTTCTGTGACTGGACGGCCATATAGTTATGAAATTGTTGCTGGTGAACGCCGGTTTCGTGCATCTAAATTGGCTGGCTTAAACGAAATTCCGGCTGTTATCAAGAAACTAGATGATGATAATGCAATGGAAATTGCGTTGATTGAAAATGTTCAGCGCGAAAATCTGGACCCAATAGAAGAGGCCGCTGCATACAAAAATTTGATGGATAAGTGTAGTTATAATTTGGATGATGTTTCTCGTTTAATCGGAAAATCAGATAGTTATATTCGTAATTCAATGCGCTTAATGAATTTGCCGGAATCTGTTAAAAAAATGGTGTCTGATGGCACAATATCGGCGTCACACGCTCGTACAATTGCGGTTGCAGACGATCCTGTTACTTTGGCACAAGAAATTGTAAATAAAAAACTTTCGGTTGCCGATGTTGCATCGCGCGTAAAAAATGTAAAAAGAGCCGGCAAAAGCCGGGGATTTACAAACAAGACAATCGCGGCATCTGATGTTGAAAAAATAGAATCAGAAATTCAAAAATCATTAAAAGTGCCAGTAAAATTGGTTGAACGCCGCGGTGGGGCAGGGCAGATTGTATTAAAATTCTCGTCTCGTTTGGAAATGCAAGAATTAATATTTTTTTGAATTTTTCAATCAACTATTATTTAACAGTTGTTGTTGCGTTACGGTTCATTTTCCAAACGGCTTCGCCTGTACCTTTTACCAAAGGACGTTCTTTACCATAGGAAATTGTAGAGATACGTTTAGCATCGATACCGTCTTTTACTAACACTGATTTAGCAGCGTTTGCACGACGTGCGCCCAATGCCAAGTTGTATTCTGTGGAACCACGTTCGTCGCAATTACCAGCAATTTGGACTTTAACATCTTCGTGATTTTTCATATACAAAGATTGACCCAACAACAAATTGTTAGCATCTTCGGAAATTTCAGAAGAGTTAAATGCGAAGAACACGCGTTGATTATTCAAGTCAGCTGGTTCAACGACACTAGAGCCACCACAAGCAGCCAAAATGCCAGCAACACCGGCCAACAACACAAAGTTTTTTACTTTCATGAAAATACTCCCTTGAGTTTTTGTTACTCGTGTTCTATTCTATATTAGAAAAATCGTAAAATCAAGTGGAAACATAAAAAAATGAATAATTACACAGTAAAAGACCTAGATTTAGCGGGTGTTAAATGGGAAATAGCGGATGTTCCACTGGCTTTGCGTGACAAATGGGCAACTGCGGCCAAGGCCGTTGCGCAAAATAATACACAATTATCAAATGATGTTCAAATGGCTGGAATTTCTGTGGTTCCACCAATTGCACCAATAAGTACGGTGTCACAGGAAACTGCCGAATCTATGGCGGCACGTCCAAGGGATATTGATAATCTGATTCGTATGATTGGGGAATTTAATCATCCATTGCGTGCGGCTGCGACAAATAC
>CACYHY010000064.1 GCA_902774305.1 uncultured Pseudomonadota bacterium | reverse complement strand
CGTGCGCCGGAGTCGGAGAGCCGGGGCAGACTGTAAATCTGTTGTCTTATGACTGAGGTGGTTCGACTCCACCCACTCCCACCAAAAGATACACCGCACTTAAAAAGTGCGGTTTTTCTTTAGATTTCCAATATTTGCATAGGTTCGAAGAAAGCGTATCTAGAAAACACTAATTTTTATCAATCTTCGAACAGCTCAGATTTCTAATGGGTTGCCTATTCGAACCTGTTTTCCTTGTTTTTAGTTTTAATATACAAAGCCTTGTGATATAATTCATGCAAAGGAATTTAATATGGATAATGAAAATCTTGAAATAAACTCTGCTTTGCAAACTATTGAATTGTTAAAACAATACAAATCTGCCAAAAACCAAAATGAAAAAGATGGTATATTTAAACAAATGGATAATATCGATGGTTTTGCCAACAAGTTATTGATCAAATTTTCACCAGATGAATTAATTACAAAAATTACAAAAGCGATTTCATTGGACCAATACAGACCAAAAAACTTGCCAATTACATTGTTTGCTGTTAACAAGGATTTGAATTATGTAAATGGTGAATTTGATACATTTGACAAAGAATTAAGTCAAATGTTTAAAAACAATGAAAATCCAGAAAACATACGTGATAAATTCCAGTCAGGAACAAAAAACTTGTGCATGTTAGCTAAACAATTTACTGCCGATTGGATAAAGAGATTTAAAAATCATAAAGATTTGCTTGAATTAGCCCGCAATTCAACCACAGATACAGCACAAGATGCGTATAGAAAATTATTTAATGCCTTGGTTGAAGATTTTTCCAAAGAATATAATTGTAAAATACAATTGGATGTTGTAAGAGATTGGAACGAATTACCTGATATGTTTAAAGCGCAAAAAAAGGGTATAACCTCTAATGCTATTACCACTGGACTACATATAGAATGCCTTGGGTATATAACCAACAGTAATATGTCCGAAGAAGAAAAAAACAAAATACGCGAAGAATATGAAAAAAATTTAGCAAAAAATAACTTAGATAATTACAAAATTTCTGTAATATACATTAATATAGAAGCTCTTAGACAACTTCATCCTGATCAAACAGATTTTTTCTATCATGCTCTCGCAGATTTTGTACATGAAATGCATCATGCATTAGATTATCAAAATGCACGACAGGGGGCTCTGGGGTCACAAATCGAGCATATCGACAGAACAACGTATGTCGATGTGTCCAAAAACTTTAATGATAATCGTGCTTCTGCAACAGAACGTAGTTCAGACAAAATAGCCGAAACTTTGATGAAAGAATTAAAAAAATCTCGGTTGTGTTAAGTGTTTTAACAGGTTTTCTGTTCGATTTGTGCAAGCAGTCCCCAACCAAAAGATACACTGCGCCACAATAGTTATGGTTTTTAGAAGTGCATCCGCGAGAACCACACGATATGGTTTGGGTTATGTTTGATATATTTTTATGATATAATACGTATATATCACAAAGGAGAAATTATGAAAAAATGGCATATGTTTTTAATTTGGTTTATCTATTTTGTTATGTTGGGAATCGCTTTTGATATTACAGATTGTTTGATAGAAAAAAATTTGTTAAGCACATGGTATGTGTTCCTTATTGAATTTATGTTCTTGATTTTAGGCTGGGTTGGTGCTCGTTTAGAAATAAAATTATCGAAGAACAAAAAAAGAGCAAAATAACATATTTTGTATTTGTAAAAATTTGGGGATTTGTTCTATCAAATTAGCATGCCACCTAACTTTTCAGAAGTGCGCCATGCGGGAACATTATCGTCACGATTAAATATTAAGACAGGATTTATACCCATTTCTTTTGCTTTTTTTAATGTTTCTAGTGTTATGATATTGCCGTATCCACGTCCGCGATATTCTGGTAAAATATGTGTGCCAATATGACCGCCATCTTGTTGCAAATTTTCATTAAGATAATGTCTTAAATTGCTGACGCCAACTGGCGTATCATCAATGTATAAAACGAAAGTGGTCCCAGGAACACGACCGGGTTTAATATTTTTACCATGTGCGGAATCTATTTCGTGTTGAACCCATTTGGTGAAATCTTCATGTGATAAACCATGTGCGCGATTGTTTTTTCCGTTTTCTGATGCGGGTAATTTTTGAAAGAATTCGTATAGATTTTCTGCATCTGATAATTGCAATGGTTGTAATTTAACTCGCATATTTTAATCCTTTTATTTACGGAATAAATTATAACATATTTTGTTGTTTTTTGCTCGCGATTTCATATTTATATATTATATACTATTGTTCAAAGAGGGGTGTGTTTATGAATTATATTTTAATTGCTGATAAACAAGAAGCTGACAATATTAAAATTCCAAAAGAATTAAAAGATGATGTAAAAATAGTTTTATTAGGGTGGGGTGAAACCGCAACAATTAAAACTTTATCTAAAATTCTTTTGAATGGTGAATTTAATAAAAATGATAAGTTTTTTAATATCGGATATGTTGGTTCAAATGAATTTCCAATAGGAACGGTTGTGGTTGTCGGTAGTGTTTCTCGTGAGGTGGCTTCACATACAGTTAATGAACCTTCGATTAAATTGGATAAAGAATCTAAAGTAAAATGTTATTCTTCTATTAATTTTGTGGAAACTACGAAACATACTGGTGTTTTTGATATGGAATTGTATACGTTAGCAACCTTTTTCCCAAAAATTAAATCTGTTAAGGTTGTTTCAGATAATTTGAATTATCACGAATATAAACAGGTGGCAATTAAAAAAGCATGGAAAGAGGCAAATACCATTTTATTTGATTTGATTAAAAATGAAAAATAGTCTTTATAAAAAAACTGTGTTTTATGATATAATAACGAGTGTTAACAAAGGGCAAAAAGAATGAAAAAAATGTTTTTTATACTTCCGATTATATTTTGCGCAAGTGTTTGTTATGCAAACCAGACTTTGCCAAAACATTTAATTTGTGAAACATCTTTATCTGAACATGACCCAAATGTAAAAGAATCTTATGATGTCAAAATAGATGAATATCAAAATGGTATCGTTTTAACTGTTGATGGCGAAGGCTGGGTGCTGATAAAATATACAGAAGAAGATGGAACAGTTTATTATTACAATGAAAAACCTTGGTATAATTTTAGAATAAATGACCCACAAATGAGTGCCAGTCAATATAATTTGGGTATACCAACGAATGAACCTTTTGCTCGTTATACATCGTGCAGGGAAGTAGAATAGTAAATAGATATTTCTATTTTAA
>CACYHY010000063.1 GCA_902774305.1 uncultured Pseudomonadota bacterium | reverse complement strand
GCAAGGAAATGAACCGCAGACAAAACGATGATAAAGTGCCTGTGACCCAACGGTTTTTCTGTGAATTGTGGTTGCAACGTCAACAAGCATGGAGATAAATATGTCGTTAAAATTTGATTTAATTACAACTGATGGGAACGCAAGACGCGGACGTGTGCATACGGCGCACGGGGATTTTGAAACCCCTGCATTTATGGCTGTGGGAACGGCTGCAACGGTGAAAGCCCTGACAATGGACCAGGTTGCCGCCACTGGAACACAGGTGATTTTGGGAAACACATATCATTTAATGATGCGCCCGGGCGGCGATTTGGTTGAACGCATGGGTGGCCTGCATAAATTCAGTGGTTGGCATGGACCAATTTTAACCGATTCTGGTGGGTTCCAGGTTATGTCGCTGTCGAATCTGGTTAAGATGAAGGAAGAGGGTGTAGAGTTTACATCCCATATTGACGGTGGCATTAAACACTTTATGCGCCCCGAAGATTCCGTCCATATTCAACATCAACTGGATTCAAATATTACAATGGTTTTGGATGAATGTCTAAAATTACCAACAACGCGCGCACGTGCCGAAAAAAATGTTGATATGGTGACCCGCTGGGCACAGCGCAGTAAAGATGCCTTTGTTGACCGCGATGGTTACGGAATTTTTGGTATTGTCCAAGGTGCCGATTTCCCGGATTTGCGTGAAAAGTCCGCACGTGCATTAACCGAAATTGGTTTTGATGGTTACGCGATTGGCGGTCTGGCGGTTGGCGAACCCCAAGATGTAATGTTTAATATGATTGCAACCGTTGCACCAATGTTGCCAACGGATAAACCGCGTTATTTAATGGGTGTTGGAACACCATTGGATATATTGGGTGCGGTTGAACGCGGTGTTGATATGTTCGATTGTGTTATGCCAACACGTGCTGGTCGCACAGCCCAGGCCTTTACCCGTCACGGCACAATGAATATGCGTAATGCAAAATTCAAAGACGATTCTGCGCCATTGGACGACAAATGCGGTTGCCCAGCATGTAAATTATCGCGTGCATATTTACATCACTTGATTAAATGCAACGAAGTGTTGGGGGCAACACTTCTTACCCAACACAATTTATGGTTTTATCAAGATTTAATGCGTGAAATCAGAGAATCCATAGAGCAGGGACGTTTCCAAGAATTCAAAGCAGAATTTATTAAAAATTATACAGGAGAGAAATAAAATGGCAGATACCAAAACAGAAACAGATACGCCAAAAATTCCGAAACCAGACTTTACATTATCACTGGGCGAAAAAATATATCTCGCGGTTAGTCCAGATACATCCAAAAACACAGTGATTTATACTTTGGTGTGTTTGCGTATGGGAAATTCAACAAGTTTTTATTTAAATCCAACACGTGAAATCAATATGTTTCATAACGCGGATAAGGCACAGTTGTTTTTAGATGCAGTTCAAAAAACAATTGAGCTAAACAAAAAATATGAAAATATCAAAAAGTATTTCTTTGATTTAAACGAAGAAGAAATTCAACAATTTTACACGAAAACAAAATAATAGGATGAAAAATGGTAAATAATACACGCAAGAAACGCAAAACTCCAATTAAACCAATAAAACGTATTATCGGTTGGGAATGTTATAACCCATATACCAAATGGGGACAAGATATATGCTCTCTGCGGGTGACATACATAATAGATACCGGCAATTTAATCCAAGATGTGCAAGTAAAACACACAGAAATTGTTGGAGAAGTCACCACAGAACAAAAAGCAGCCAAAATTCAAAAATATGCTAAATCAAAAGAAAATGTTCAACGCAGATTGGAAAATTTGATATACAGAAATGGTGCAACCGACTATACCGCTAAAAAAACAGCACATAAACTTTTAACTGAAAACAAAATGGTTGCAGTCAGATAAAAGTTTATCTCTTGAAACAAATATGCAAAATATGATAATATTTTAAGCATAAATATATAGGAGAAAAATATGGCCAAAAAAGTTAAAGAAGTTGAAGTAATAGATATGCACGGTGCAAAAACCGTTGCAAAAAAGACA
>CACYHY010000062.1 GCA_902774305.1 uncultured Pseudomonadota bacterium | reverse complement strand
ACCATAATAAACAAATGTGATTATAAAAATTTACAGCAAAATATAAACGCAATACAACGCGCACGCGCAAATCATTTTAATAAAATGTACACCAGCAAGGTAAAATAAAAACGCCCCCAGCGCAGCACACAATTAAAATTCATATACAAACAATTGATGAGGATATTTAATTTTTTTATAAATTGTATATCCATCTTTTGACACATCAATAATTCGAGTTGCTTTCAGTCCCTTTATTTCAAAATCCAGTGATATTAACACATCAATTTTATTTTTGTATTTAAGTATCATTCGCGTGGTTTTAGGTTCAAGATACGCAATTGCAACATCAAATTTTTTATTTGTTTTATCCAAGTATTCAAATGCATCACACCAAACCGTATGATTATTTTGCCCACCAGACAAACAATCGCATATTTTGGAAACAAACGCAGAAAAAGGCATATTTTCCAACGCATACACATTTGCATTGGTTTGTTTTGCTATTGCACGTGCCAGACCACCAAAACCTGATCCTATTTCACAAATATTTTTTGATTTATTGTAATACTTTGCAATTTGTTCAACAACCATTCGTCTCGACACACCGCTACTGGCAACTAATGGTGCTTGGTGTTTTATTTTTGCACAATAAAGATATTCGAAAAATTTAATTACCAAATACAAATTAAATAAAAATACTGCGATTAACAAAATGTATATCAAAACATATATTACAAACATTTTTCTTCCTTTACGTAAAATTATAACATAAAAAGTTCGAGAATAAAAAAAACAAATAAAAAACCGCTCTACAGCTTTCGAGCCGAATTGTTAGAAATTTGACAAGAAATAATAGATTTCAAACACAAATTTATGGTACAATTATCAAGACAAAAAGGATTTTATATGCGTATTATTTTAAGCAAGGGTGCACATTCAACTGTTTTTACTGATGATGCCGAACCTGGAATTGTGACAAAAGAACAAAACAATCCAGAAAAAGACCCTGGATATCTTCATAGACAAACTCGTGGTTATGAAATAATTGATTCAATAAAGTCACATACTACAGATACAGGGGTTCTTTTACCAGAATTAGTGGAAATAAAAAACTTGGGAAACAAACAAATAATAAAAGAAAAAATTATACCAGGCAAAGCATTTGATGTACCAACATATCTGTCTTTATCAGAAGAACAAAAAAATAACATCGCAAAACAAATGGCAATTTTTCTGAATGCTATGCATTCAAGTTATGAATGTAAACCAGCCACAGAATCTATTAAAAATATGAACAAAGGTGAATTAAATAATGCAGAAGATATTATTGCAAAATTTGATGGCAAATTACCTAAAAATATAAGTAATAGATTAAAACAAGCGGAACAGTATCTTTTGACTGCAGACATATCGGATGAAGTTATTGTTATGACACATAAAGATTTAAGAACATCAAATATAATGTATGATGAAAGCACTGGAAAAATAGCTGTGATAGATTTTGAACTGGCTGGTCTTGATAACGTATATCATGACTTTGTCGCTTTTGCACCGGCAAGTTCAATGCCGTGGGATTTTATCAAGCGCGTTATAGGATTTTATAACAAAATTCCTAACAAAAAATATCCAATAAATATTAATGCTGAAAAAGTACAAAATATGTTACTTTACGGTGTGTTGCATGAATTTGCTAGATGCATTAGACCAGAAGACAACAAAAACACAACACAGAAAGATATCAATATTTTAATTAACAAATTAGAAACCGTGACAGGTATAAAATTTGATAAAAAATCTATCTTTGAAAACGCTGCGAAAAAAGTTCCAAAAATGAACAATTATATACCTGATTTGGGGCATGATATGTAAAAGTTCGAAAGTGGTGGTTTTTCACCACTTTTTTTATTTTAACTTTCGAACTCGGTCAAAATATTAGAAAACAAACTAAAACCCGCCTTTATCGGCGGGCTTGTATATCTTGGTTGGGGCAGCTGGGCACCTCGATACACAATAATAAAAATCTATAAAAACTCGTGGGAACGAAAACTCCGTTTTTATGATTTTTCTAATTGTGTATTTTCGTATTCGCCATGCGCTTCGCTCTGGCGCATCCAGCTGCCCTGGGACATTTTGATTTTATCTTGGTTGGGGCAGCTGGATTCGAACCAACACTAGCGGAGTCAGAGTCCGATGTTCTACCATTAAACTATGCCCCAATAAACTTAAGCGGTGTAATTATAATTTGATTATCCCGCTTTTGCAAATATTTTTTAATGCAATCATACCTATCAACAAAAACACCCCTTTCAAGCATAATAAATACATATCTAGAAAGGAGTATATATGAAAAAAATTCTGCCTATTTTATGTATTGCAACAGTTTCCACGCCAGCATTGGCTTGCACCGGAATCACCCTGCATGCGCGCGATGGCGCGACAATTTCTGCCCGCACTATCGACTGGGCCGAGGCCGCCACAGACAATATTTATATGGTTATTCCGCGCGGTCACACCGAACAATCATTACTGCCAGACGGCAGTCAAAACGGAATACAATTTACATCCCGTTACGGCTTTGTTGGACTGGGCGCCGAACGCGCAGAATTCGTAATTGACGGAACAAACGAAACTGGATTAAATGCCGCCCTATTCTATTTCCCAGATTATGGTGAATATCAAAAATACGACGAAGCTATGCGTGATATTACTTTGTCAGATATTCAAGTTGTATCTTGGATTCTGGCAAACTTTTCGTCTATTGATGAATTAAAGAACAATATAAATAATGTTCGTATTGTCAGCACCGAAGCCGGTGCATCAACTGTGCATTGGCGCATAACCGAAGCATCAGGTCGCGCAGTTGTAATGGAAATAATAAACGGCACACCAACATTTCACGAAGACGAAATCGGTGTAATTACAAATGCGCCAAACTTTACATGGCAACACACAAACTTGAATAACTATGTGAATTTAAAATCAGGCACCGCTGGTCCTATGCAACTGGGGCCGGACACACTACAATCGTTTAGTGGCGGAACGGGGCTACTGGGTCTGCCAGGTGATTTTTCGTCCCCTTCGCGTTTCGTTCGTGCATCATTTTTCAGCAATATGACAATCGAACAGCCCGACGGTCCAAACACTGTAAACCAAGCCTTTCACATATTAAATAACTTTGATGTTCCATTTGGCACTGCATTTGCCAAGGGCAAAGAGCCTGTTAAAATGCCGTCTGCAACCCAATGGACAATCGCCAGTGATTTGAAAAACAAGGTTGTTTATTACCACACAATGTATAATCGCACAATCCGTAAAATCGATATGGGTGCCATAGATTTTGCAACCGTTCCGTTCCAATATGGCCCCTTGGACGAGTCCAAAACCGAAATGATAATCCCAGTTCAAATCGCCCAATAAATAAATTTGCCTTTTGTCTTTTCTGGGGCTATAATCATCCCCAGGAAAGACGAAAGAGATTATTATGAGCGTAAGAGATTATTGCAAATATGAAGATACATTTGGCGAAAATGCCGCCCCAGTGCCCAGCACAGATAAAAATTGTTCTGTATTAAATTTTTTTGAATCTTTGAAATCCAATATTAAAAAACGTCTTCAACAAATT
>CACYHY010000061.1 GCA_902774305.1 uncultured Pseudomonadota bacterium | reverse complement strand
CATCATCACCCGTTGCATCATCAACAGCACTCATCAAAGCAATCACAAATTCCGAACATTGTTGCATACCCGACGTTTCTTCAATATTCCAACCAGCTGCATCGCAAACATTCCATAATTTTGATGCCGGAATCCCATCACCCTCAGTAGCCTTTAATTGTGCATTATATTCAGCCATTGTTTGAACCACATTTTCTTCGGGCACAAAATTCTTGATAACATCAACAACGGCATTTGGATTTATATGTACCGCCAAACATGGTGTAATAAAAAACACAGATAATATTGCACAGGTTATCTTTTTCATTTCAATACCCCCGTACATTTTTCAGCCACATCTGCCACCTTTTTAATCGCCGAAATCTGTGTTGCATTAAATACAGTAGCCACTCCAGATGCCGCAGCAGTCATCCCCGATAATACATTTGCTGCCGTATTTAAATTCTTTTCTTTTTGTTTTCCTGCATCACTATTATCATTACGCACAGAATTAGAATTTGCAGATGCCGAAGTTATAGTTCCAGCCACACCAGTAACCGAACCAACGATTGAAGAAATCATTGCACCTTTGGCACGATTATTTATCTTTGAAATATCAACATATTCAAATTCGCCACACGCATCGGCTATCTGGGCTGCCTCGGTAATGTCTTGTCCATTAAAACGTGCTTGATTCATTGCATTTCTTAAATTTTCAACCGCAGATTTACAATTATCAATCTGTGCCGAAAAATCATCATTAACTCTATTGTTGCCAGCAATAACTGCACCTGCAACATTTGTCACAGCACTAGTTGCCACCAATCCTGTTCGCCAATTTCCCAATGATTTAGATTGCTGATTTAATTTTTCTACTTTCTCTTTATACTGTCTAATTTCTGTCACAGCAGTGGTATAAGAATCATTGAAATCTTTCAAAAATTTTTCACGTTCTGCTTTTGTTGGTTCTGGTTTTCCTTGTTCTAAATCTTGCAATTCTTTAATTAAATCTTCTAAATTTTCAATTTCAGAATCTTTCTTGGCTTTCACAATACCGACCACAGTTGCACCAACACCAGTCGCCGTACCTACTGCTGTGACAGCAGTATTGATACCAGCCATCTTTTTTAATTCTGTTAAACTTTCATCTATACCAACACACGCAACATATGTTGCACGCAAAGCATCATCCAAAGACACCCCGTCCGCTTTCGCAACAACAGGCAAACAACACATACAAATCACTAAAAATTTGTATTTTCCACACAACATTATTAATATATTATACCATAAAACACCATTAAAAAAAATTTTTTTACTTGTTATAATGTAAATCTTTGTTATAAATACTGTATCCGAGGGAGTGCGAGATAAAACACTAATAGAAAAAACAAAAATGTCAGAAGATCGGTCTATAGAAGAAGTTATTTCGAACAAGCCAGGTGTTGAATCTGTCCAAGAACTTTGTTATGG
Source organism: uncultured Pseudomonadota bacterium (assembly GCA_902774305.1). Classification (GTDB taxonomy): domain Bacteria; phylum Pseudomonadota; class Alphaproteobacteria; order Rs-D84; family Rs-D84; genus Enterousia. The sequence continues at coordinate 994 of CACYHY010000061.1, read as the reverse complement.
AAACAAAGAATGGATTTTTAGTAAAAAGTTATTAGATATAATTATAGAAAATCCAAATTTGGGATTACGACCTGTGGATTTGATGCTTGGTTATAAAACACCGGTTTTACAAGAAAATGCTGTATCCAAAGATGATTTATCTATAAAAAATTCTTATTTTTTTAATACACCACAAAATGTATGTCCCGTTCATGAAATTCCCGGTATCAGCACTGAAAAATTTGATGATAATGATACAAAAATGGAAAGTGTATTTAAATGTACCCCGATGTTTAAATTTGGTGGTATTCCGTTTTCTTGTTCGCATAAAATCCCATGGGAATGGGGAACATGTACCGGCGATCCAAAACCAGATGATAAATACAGATTCGAAATGCTTTATGGTATAAAACTGGACAGTGTTTATATCTCTCTTAATGAATTGAGAACAGTTGCTAGTTTTCAGGATGTTTTTTCAGAAATTGATGACTTTTTTATTGTTGGGACCCATAATGGCAAGATATTGACAATCTTTGATAACGACATGGATTATTCTGCCAATGGATCTGATAAAAAAACAGAATGTCATTTTAATCCGGTTGTTGTTTTGGATCGTGGTGTTCCTGTAAAGTATATCAAAACAGCAGACGACTCACAACCTGTTGAACACAAACAATTTCCCCAACGCAAATACGAATACGATTTACAAAGAAAACAAGTTTTACATAAATTAGGCGAAGTTTTTCAACAAACAAAACCGAACGATAATTGCATAACGGGTTATCCAACTGAAATAGATTTTATTGTTAAAACAGGCTTACATGAATTTACATTGCTAAGTTACGATCGTTTCAAAAACAACGGAGATTTTTGGATTACAAATATTCGTTATAATACAGACGGGACAGACCCAAAAACCATAATAAACAAATGTGATTATAAAAATTTACAGCAAAATATAAACGCAATACAACGCGCACGCGCAAATCATTTTAATAAAATGTACACCAGCAAG
>CACYHY010000060.1 GCA_902774305.1 uncultured Pseudomonadota bacterium | reverse complement strand
GCCAACTGTAAAAATCAGTGACAAATATAAACTTGATTCGCAAATTCAAAATGTGCTAGGAATAAAAGGACCAGTATTGTGTGAAGTGATGTTGACCCCAGGTTATATATTTGCACCAAAATTATCTGCAAAAAAGTTGCCGGATGGTTCAATGGTTTCGCCAAGTTTGGAAGATTTATATCCATTCTTGCCAGCAAACGAAGTAAAACAAAACATGATCGCACAAAATACAGAAAAACAACGATAGGAGAATATTATGATATCAAATAAATCTGTTGTTGCGGTTATCCCAGTGCGTGCAGGGTCGCGTCGTTTGCCAAATAAAAATATTTTGCCATTTGGTGATAGTAATTTATTGATTCATAAAATCAGACAATTAAAACAAGTTCCAACCATAGATTCGATTGTTGTATCAAGCGATAGTGATATCATGTTGCAAATGGCGCGTGACGAAGGCGTTGGAACACATAAACGCGCACCAGAATATTGTGATGAAAAAACAAAAACATTTAATGAAGTTGTTCAAAATGTTGCACAAAATGTACAGGGGGATATTTTAATGTGGGCACCATGTGTTTGTCCATTAACAACACCTGAAAATTATATTGCAGCATTAAATATTTTTGATGAAAAATGTTTAAAATCAAGAGAATACGATTCTGTGATATCTGGGAAAATGTTTAAAGAATATTTGTGGGACGATGCAAAACCATTAAATTATAATCCAGTAAAACATGTACCATCACAACAATTGCCAAATTGGAAAATAATAGTTAATGGTTTTTATATTGCAGAAAGACAAAATATGGTAGATTGGCGATACTTTTATGGTAAAAAGCCGTTTATAAGTATACTTTCCAAACGTGAGGCGGTCGATATAGATGATGCAGAAGATTTTGCAATAGCCAAAGCATTATTAGGAATCGAAAAAACAAGATGAAAATATTATTGTCTTTGATTTTTGACAGACCCGAATCAGAACAGGCTTTCTATGACCATTACTATAAATGGCTGATTGCTAATATACCGTCTGCGGATATTAAACTTTTTGTGTGTAAAAAGTTTTTTGATGCAAATGAAAAATCACATTTATTGGATGTGCTAAATCCTGTGTTGTTTTCAGAACAAGATATGGAATATATTTTTGGTTCAAAAAATATTGATTGTTTTTCCGATAAATATATCAAATTATTTAATAATAATTTGTCTAAAACAGAACTTAAAAAATTAAAAGAAACTATTGATTTAAAATTAAACAATTGGATCCCAGATATTGTTATGACACAGGGACTGGAAACTTCCTATGATTTATGGAAAGATGTTTTTCCAAAATCTTTGATTTTAAATCAAGAAAATGCAATTTTTTCACGTCCGCCGTTTAATCGTACTTTGGCTTATGATCCATTCAGGGCCAGCCCTGACAATTTTTTGGTGCGTTTTGCAGATTATATAAAAAAATTCAAAATATCAAAATATGAAAATAAATTAGTCAACAAGTTTAAAAAATCTTTGACTGATATTATTGATAAAAATTCACCTTTGGACGATGTTATGGCGGTATATAAGGCAAAATTTAATAAATTGTTATTGCTGCCATTGATTGGCGACAGATATATAAAATTATTCAATGATTGTATTTGTGATAATGAATTTGATTTGGTTGAAAATGTTTTGAAAAAAACACCACAAAATATTGGTGTGTTTGTGACACAACATGATTCTGGTGGGTCGCTGACCCCGGAAAACATAAAATATTTTCAATCACAGTATTCTAATTTTATATTTTTACAACAAACTGATGTTCGTGGCTATGCAAATAATAGTTTGAATTATTTTAAATATATAGACGGTGTTTTAAATATCACATCTAAAACCGGATTTATGGCTATGCTGTGGGATAAACCCGTAATATCATTAGCAAAGCAATATAATAAATGGTACGAGGATGGTTTTGGTATAGAATCTGTAGTTGATGTACTAAATACACCATATAAAGATAAAAACAATGCGTTGTATTGGTATTTTACACATTATGTTGTTTTTCAAGAAGATTTTGGTAAAGATGATTTCCTTTACAAATTGTTAAACGATTGGTTGAATAAATTTAGAAGGGGTAACATAGGATTTGATTTTTATTCCCAGATAAATGATTTTGATAAAATTTATGATTATGTGATTGCTAGTGTGTCTGGGTGTTATCAAAAGCAATCGGTTTGCGCCCAAACGCAAAATCCAGATTTGCAGAATTTATTATTAGAAAACGCAAAACTAAAACGCAAATATAACAAATTGGTTAAAAAATCTTTGAAATATAAAATAATAAGATTTTTATCTCATATAACGTTTGGCAAAATGCGTGTACATTTCAAAAGTATGAAAAAATCAATGTTGTCATAAGTTATTAAACATTTGCTTTTAATATTTCTTATGCAATAATTCATAATAATA
>CACYHY010000059.1 GCA_902774305.1 uncultured Pseudomonadota bacterium | reverse complement strand
TAAATTGTGTTGGATGCAAAAATACAGAAGACAAAGCCAAGTGCCAATGGCGACATGTGTTGGAAATAAATCCGTGCACAAACGAAGATATGCGCGAAATACTGTGCGTGAATTGTATTAAAAAAACACAAGAGAATAGTAAATAAAAATGACACGTTATAAAGTGAATCTTGAATACGATGGAACAAATTTAATTGGTTGGCAGGAAAACCAAGATGGACCATCTGTACAATCTTTGTTAATGGATGCAATTGAAAAATTTTGTGGTGTGCGTCCAACTATATTTGGGGCGGGTCGCACAGATGCAGGTGTTCATGCTGTATCAATGACTGCACATTTTGATTTGGATAAAGATAATGATCCAGAAACAGTTAAACGTGCAATGAATTTTTATTTGATAAATGAACCTGTGTCTGTTTTATCTTGTGAAAAAGTAAGTGATGATTTTAATGCGCGTTTTTCATGTGTTGCCCGTCATTATAAATATGTCGTTTTGAATCGTGGTGCAAAACCAGTCTTGGATAAAAATCGCGTTTGGTGGGTGCCACAAAAATTAAATGTTGATGCGATGCGGGTGGCTGCAAAAAAATTACTGGGCAATCATGATTTTACGTCTTTTCGTGCATCTGAATGTCAAGCCAAAAGCCCAATAAAAACATTAGATAAAGTAGATATCACGGTTTCCGGCGATAAAATTATTTTTGAATTATCTGCACGTTCTTTTTTACATCATATGGTGCGAAATATTGTTGGGACTTTGGTTGAAATAGGTTTAGGTAAACCGTATGATATTGACGAAATTTTGGCGGCACGTAATCGCAGTGCCGCGGGTCCAACTGCGCCAGCTGGTGGACTTTATTTTATTCGTGCGGATTATTCCACCAACGATTAGTCGGTGTATATTTAATATGCTCAGATTTATAAATCACAAATCCATTATGTAAAATCTTGTGATTGCATCGTGGTGCAGAAATATCAAAATAAGACACAATAAAATCTATATCATCATCACGGCATAAATCAGCAAAATGCTTTTGCAAAGGTTTGAATTTTTGGATATATGCAATTGTAAATTTATCAGATTTATATATACAAACCCCATCCAAACATTTATGTCGAATATTTGTATCTGCGGGTGGCTCGTTATTTAATTTACGAAAAGCATCAAATGCAAAATAATGATTTGAAGCGCGTGCTTTATTAAATTCTAATTTTCCATCATATACCATGCCAATCAATTCGTGGTCTGGTGTTATATAAAATACTGGGTGTGGTCGTACTGCAATAATTATGGTTCCAATCAAAATACAAATTCCAAACAAAATGTAATTTGCATAACGATAAATCCAAAGTGCAGAATCTTTAACTGGTTTTATAAAAATCAGAAACAAAAAGCCGATAATTAAAAATGCAAAAGCCTTATCTGGGATGTGTGGCATTGTTAAATTTGCACCTGGCATATTTGTAATACTCTGTGCAATATGCAATGCAAAATTATAAACACTTGTCGCCAAATTTAATAACATATGCCCGCCGAACATTGCGCATATTGTTCCAATTAAAACCAAAGGCATAATTACAAATGAAAATATTGGCAATAATATCAAATTACCAAACAAACTATACAGCGGCACAGAACTGAAATGTGTTGCAATAAATGGCAGGGTGAACAATGTTGCAATTATAGCAGTCATTGTTGCGACATAAAATCCAGTTTTTATCTTGCTTATAAATGTTTGACTGGTTCCAAAATTTTTATCCCCAAAAAACCAAATTAAGCCGAATATAGCGGCGAAAGATAATTGAAAACCAGCCGTTGTTACAAAGTGTGGATTTACGAAAAATAAAATCAAAAAAGCAATACATATATTTCGCATAGATACTGCATTGCGTCCGAATAACAGTGCAACGAAAACCAAAGATGTCATTAAAAAAGCCCGCAGTGTTGCAACGGATGCCCCAGATATACAAACATATCCCGCCAATATACTCCAAGCACATATCGTTGCTACAATTCGTGCAGGAACACGCCGAGTTATAAAACCAATGCTGCGAAAGATTAAATAAAACAAAGCGAACAACCAACCGCCAATCAACGTCATATGAAAACCACTGATAGACCAAATGTGCCCAATGCCAGCCGTTGTCCAAGTTTCTTTATCAGATTTTGGTACTGAATTTTTGTACCCTAAAATTAGTCCGTCTGTTAAAAATGAATTAGATTTTTGATGTATTTTATTGCGTAAGTTATTCACACTTACATCATCTTTCTGGTTTAGAATATTATAATCAACAATATATCCGGTGGCGGTTAAATTATTAAAATATGACCATCGCGCATAATCAAAAGATTCTGGTGCCTCCATAGAATTTGGCGGGAATACAGATACTTTGGCGCGAATAACATTTCCGATTTGTGGTATGATTGCATTATCTGGTACGGTAACTTTTATATTTGCAT
>CACYHY010000058.1 GCA_902774305.1 uncultured Pseudomonadota bacterium | reverse complement strand
AAAATGCGTGTACATTTCAAAAGTATGAAAAAATCAATGTTGTCATAAGTTATTAAACATTTGCTTTTAATATTTCTTATGCAATAATTCATAATAATATTGTGAGAGTTTACCATGAAAAAACAACCATTGGTTTCAGTGTTTCTTCCGTATTATAACGATGCAAAATATTTGCCGATTGCAATTGAATCTGTGCTGAATCAAACATATCAAAATTTTGAATTGATTTTATGTAATCATGCGACAACTGATAATTGTCGCGAGATTGCACATTCTTATAATGATTCTCGCATAAAACATGTTGATATGGAACGCAATGAAGGTGCCGGTGGTGGTTTGGTGTTTGAAGCTATGTTAAAGGCTGCATCAGGGAAATACATTAAAACATTATGTGCTGATGATATGTTGTGCCCAAATTGTTTGGAAATTATGGTTGGTTATATGGAATCACATACAAATATCGATTTTGCATTTGGTGATGTTGAATATATTGACGAAAATGGACGTGATTTGCATGAAGATTGGTTCCATCAAAGAATTGGTTTTGATATCAAAGACAAAGAACCAGATTTAATTCGCAAGTATTCTATGGGAATATCCATGTTGCCCTATATTGGCAATATTTCAAAGCGGGAAATTTTTAACGATATTCAAATAGAAAAAACATTTGTAAATGTCACTTTGGTTGCAATTGCTTTGTGCTGGGCATAAATGTGCTTTTATAAAACAACAAGTTTGTAATTATCGAATTCATGTAGGACAGATGAGTTCTTTAAAAAAAGAGAAACTCGCATTTTATATTAGCTGGTTCGAGAGTGCTAGTTTTTATCAGTATTTGCTTAAAATGAAAGATATAGCTTTGGTGAAATCTGTATTCCCAGAAAGTAAATATGTAAATAAGTTGCAAGATGTCTGTGATATACCGTTCTTTATTGCATATGAAATGTATAATCGCCAAAAACCTATGTATGATATAACAATGAACAAATTGTTAAATGATGATAAAACACGTGAACATTTAATGAAAACTTTTGGTTTTGGAATCAAAGAATTGCGTGAATTAAGAAAAGCTGATTTTAATGCAGAACATCCAAATAAGAATATGAAACAAAAAATTTATAATATGTCATCAGCAAATTTGGATTTGTATGCATTATCTTTTCTGGTTTTTCGTAAATTGTTTAAATACGTTACATTTGATCGTTTCAGACACCATAAAAAGAAAAAATATTCAGTATAAAATAAAAACCGTCATAATGACGGTTTTTTACATATATCCGATAAACGTAAGGTTTGTGTTAGAATTAATGCCTGCGCTGGCAGAAGGAAAAGACAATGCAATGCTTGTTCTGAATGGCAAAAATATACTGCCATGTGATGAAAAACTGTTGTTTGTTCCGCACACGACTGTAGCATTTGTCATTTCGTCTGTTTTTAAACCAATAGAAGAAAAACCCGATTGAGTAGTATTTAGTCTCACTGAAAACAACCCCATTTTTACTCTGGTCGTATCGTTATTCAAATATTGTGATAAATTATAACTGCCTGCAATTCCGGCATTGCCTTCGGCAATCGTTGCGCCGACATTTGTAAATTGACGACCCCATGATACAGATGCGATTTTTGCATCGTCTGAAATATTATCAAAAGTTGTATTTAGTTTGTTTGTAATTTGACCGTTCAAATTTGTGATATTTGAACTGATACCGGCAATTCCACCAATATCTTGGGTGTCGTTATTTAATTGTGTTATTTGGGTATTTGCCGCATCTATCTTGTTGATAATTTCTTGTGCAGATTCGCTGTTTAAAATTGCTGCATAATCTGCACGCAACCCTGCGATTTCATCAGTCAGGTCTTTTAATAATTCCATCAGATAATTTGCATCTTGATTTAATTCTTTTGGTTTTAATATTGATGTTTGTTGATAATCCATAATGCGTGATAATGGCAGATTGCGTGCAATGGTTATACTGTCTAATGCTGTTGGCGCAACATCAAAGACAACTGTTCCGCCGATAAATGGGTAATCCGCATCCAGCCCACCCGAATTACCGATGATGTTATATCCCGATGCAGTTGCACCATTTTGGGTTACCACCACATTAGAATTTTCAAAGTATGGGAAATTAAAGGTGAATTCAGTATTAACCCCGTCCCCCATGTATGATACTTTTTGCATAAAAACTCCTTTTTGTTATAACAAAAAAGCCCCACGCATAGCGCAGGGCAAATAAAAAAACGGCCGACATATAATGTCTGCCAACGTGCAACTATTATATCATAAATTCCCCTAAAAAGCAATTAAAAAACAAAAAACCGCGGAATTCCGCGGTTAATTCTGGTGCCAGTTGTCGGACCAGCGACAGTATATCTGGTGCCGGTCGAGGGACCATTACCATCCCCAAAAACCAGCGCAAAACTGCCCTTTAAATGACAATTTTGACCTAAAAACACTAAAATGCCTGACACTTTGCTTGGCACTTTTATAATTTACTGTGTTTTTGGTCAAAAGTACACATTTTTTTACCACCCCATACGATTTATAAAATTTGATACGGTTGCAGGGGATACAGACATCATTTTTGCTATTCGGTATTTGGTCATACCTGTATCTAACCAATGTTTAATCTTTTTGGTATTGCGTGATAATTTCAATTTCTTTGATTGGGCTGCAAAGGGGCGTCCTAATCTTTTACCGGTTGCACGAACACTTTCCAAAGACGCTTTTGTTCGTTGTGATATTAAATTTCGTTCGATTTCAGCAGATAAACCGAATGCAAATGCCATAACTTTCGATTGTATGTCGTTTCCCAATCTGTAATGTTCCTTTAAAGTCCATACCTGGCAATTTTTATTTAAACAGGTTTCAAGAATCCGCATAACTTCCAATAACGAACGACCAAGACGCGAAATTTCAGCCGCAATTAAAATATCACCGTCTTGTAATTCGTCCAATAATTGCCCCAGTTTTCTTTTATTTAATGGTTTGCGCGATGTGATTGTTTCTTCAACCCACTTATCCACTACGATATTATTTAGATGTGCAAATTGTTCGATTTCAAAATGTTGATGTTGCACCGTTTGTTTATTTGATGATACACGTATATAGCCAATAACCGCCATTTTTTTAATCCTTTGGTTGATAAAATACTTC
>CACYHY010000057.1 GCA_902774305.1 uncultured Pseudomonadota bacterium | reverse complement strand
TTCTGAAATCGCCACAACTGTTAACAGCACATTAAATGGTGATGCAAACACCGCAGGAAGCTTTGCAAACAGATTAGCTAGTGCAGGTGCTATTACAACCAGCAACGCTAATAGTACAGCAGTTGTAAATGCATTATCAAATGCTGGATTGGCAAAATCTTCTGACCTGACAACTTTATCAAACAATGTTGTCACAAAGTCAAATTTGGCATCAGAATTATCAACAAACGATGCCCAGACCGCACTTGCCAATGCCGGATTTGCGACAAAATCCAACATTACAAACGAAGTAAAAGGTGATGTATTTACACTGGCCGACTTTTCACAGTTATTAAGTAGTGGCGGTTTAGAAGTTGATAACCAAGGTAAATTGAAATTGGCAAACACATCAACCAACAGTGCGGCTGCTAATATTTCTGCGAAATTAAATACTGCGAAACAAAGTGATGCATCAATCCAAACAATAGGATTAACCGCCAACAGCAACATTACAGCAACAATTGCTGGAGTTGCAGCATCCGCAGCAGGCACTGAAATAAAAGACCAAGCAACCTGCAATAAATATGAATGGATGTATTGGAATGGTTCAAAATGCGACAAATGTCCAGACGGCACATACTTTAATAATGAGTCTATGGAAAACACATCATTGCCAAGATGCATCTGCAAAGACGAATCGCTAACATTTAATAATGGCACATGCGTCAAAGCCAATATGACCCAAGATAAATGCACTGGGCAAAATGGGGTTGGTATGTATTACAATACCAGCAAAGCAACATGTGAAAAATGTCCAAGCGGAACATACTTTAACGATGCATCAATAAGAGACACGTCATTACCACGTTGTATTTGCAAAGATAAATCGTTAGAATTTAACTCAACACAAGGTGTATGTAGCACTGCAAGTTCTTGTGCAAAAACAAAAACCGTTGCAAACCCAGAAGGCAAATGCCAAGAATGTCCAAAAGAACGTCCATTCTCGCAACAAGGATCAACTTGCACATGTCCAGAAGGAACTGCATTTAATATCTATAGATGGTCTTGCGCAGAATGCGGCGCCGCTGGAGCTGAGTATAATTCACAAACATTATCCTGTTCATGCCCATCTGGTATGAAACTTGATCAAGAACAATGGAAATGTATACCAGACAAATAAAAAAATCCCCAGAAATTCTGGGGATTTTTTTATTTATACAGCATTATTTTTGTTTCGCTTTATAAGCCATAATCGCAGACACGTCTATAATAACAATACTGTCCAGAATAGGCGAACCAGGTTCACCTGTATTATTTTTGCTATATTTCTCATTCATATCTTTTTCAAGATATTTGAATGCATTGTTATAACATGCCGCCATAACCGTTTTTCCACGTCGGCTAGGAACAAAACATCCATCATCACAATAACCTTGTCCTAAATACATCTGGGTATGTCTGTGATTGTCACCGTTATTATAATGTCCATGGTAACGAACATAAGATCCAGGATTCATTTTTTTGAATGCTTTTTCCATTTTCGACATTTTAGGATTTTTTTCCATATGAATGACTGTTACAGAACCCGGAACTTCTTGTTCATAAGTTTCACGCAAAAATTTTGTTGTAACATTACCGTTGATTACCCCACGAGCTGACATACCTTCAAAAATATCAACAGCACCGTCCGGAGACATACGATGTTGTGCATCTTTTATTGCGTGCATAGTACCAGCATTACAATACATATCGTTTAAATGATATTTTTTAACTGGCGACATTGTATAATTACGCAAAGAATCGACATCACGAGCAAATTCCTTGGAAATATTTTCACCAATTACTTTTTCTGATGGTCTATTCCAATTAACTTCTTCAAAATCAGCAGTCACGAATTCGCCACAATGTTTTTCCAAAGTACGTTCTTCGGATGTACATCTGGATGTCAAGGCATAAACCAGCACAAATCCGCACAAAACAATCAAATATTTTTTTAATTTGTTATATTTTTGCATGTTTATTCCCTTTATTTTACAAATGTTAGTATAACACAAAAATTAAAATCGTCAACCAAAAAACATAATATAAAATTGTTTCCATTTATGCTTGCACGAATCGATTAAAATATACAATATACGCTTGTTATCAGGAACGTAACAAGGGAGAAAAAATCAGTGATACTAGGAATTGGAATTGATTTAGTTGAATGCAATCGGTTCTTGGACTGGTCTGCATTTAAAAAACAACGTATATTTACCAAAAGCGAATTGGAATATGCAGATAATGACAACGCAAATGCAGAAAAACATCTGGCGAATTTCTGGGCTGCACGTGAAGCATGTTTGAAAGCGATGGGCACAGGATTTGGCGAAAACATCAACTTTTCTGATATATCCGTTGTGCATAATGATGCAGGATGCCCTGAATTGTTATTAACAGGTGGTGCCAAGGCTGTATTGAAAGATATCGCAAATGGGCAAACGGTTCAAATACACCTGTCTATCACAGATCAATCCGACTATTCTGCCGCTATGGTTGTAATAGAAAGCATTATCGAAGATTAAAAAATCGCCTGTA
>CACYHY010000056.1 GCA_902774305.1 uncultured Pseudomonadota bacterium | reverse complement strand
GCGAATTCTGCAGAATCATTAAATGTGGACATTTTATCAACACATTGCACAATTAAATCAGTGTTTTTTGTACCTTCTGTTAAAAATTGTACAGCAGAAATCTTGCGCTCTATGGAACTTTCAGTCCATTTTTGCAAATTAGCATTTTCAAGACTTTCTGATTTATATTGCGCCACAAAGAATATAGCAACAACTAAAACCAAAACAGCAATTCCAATAATCAACTTGAAATTTCTCACAAAGAAACTCGCAATTTTACCAAGTGTTTGTTTCATGTCTCCCTCCTGTTTTTATTCACAAGCAACCAGCCAAACATCATAATCTGGATTTTGTAAAGGATTTTTACCGGGTTCGTTCTTGTTCATCCAACCACCAAAGATTTGTCCCTGGGCAGGTTCTGATATTTCAATAAAAGCAAAATGGTTTTCTGCATCAAAAGGATCGGTCTGTTTACAAGAACGTGCAGTAATAGTCAGTTTTTCAAAATTTATAGAGTTTTCAACAGGCACGCGAACTGTTTGTGCTTTACCTGCGGCTTTATTCAAAACACGCAGTACCGCAGTAGAACGGTCAGTGTAAGAATATGCATCACCAGGTATAACAGTGGTTGCAACAACAAATAATAATAAAATTTTACTTAAACACTTCATAATTATTATATTACAGTCATAATAAATATAAGTCAAATTATTAAATCGACTTTTTTATAAAAAGAAAAAGAACCGCAAAATGCGGTCCTTTTTTATGAAAACAATATCGTTTATTTTGCGGATTTTTCTGCAGATGTTGCAGCCAAATCTTCAACGATACGTGCCTTTTTACCGGACAATTTGCGCAAAAAGAACAATTTTGCACGGCGGACACGACCGATACGCACTTTTTCAATCTTTTCGATAGCCGGTGTGTACAATGGGAACTTACGTTCTACACCGACACCATAAGATTCACGACGAACTGTGAAGGAAGCGTTGTTACCATTGCCACCATCGCGAGAGATAACGACACCTTCGAACATTTGGATACGGAATTTATCGCCATCTTTAATTTTTACATGAACCTTTACTGTATCGCCAGCTTTGAAGTTAGGAATAACTTTGTTTCCTTTCAATTTAGCGACTTGGGCTTCTTCGATTTTTTTAATAATGCTCATTTTTTGTTTTCCTTTATTAAGTCCGGACGACGTGCTTTTGTTATGTCATCCGATTGTTGTTTCCGCCACCGTTCGATATTGCCGTGGTGACCGGACAGCAGGACTTCTGGGACTTTATGTCCACGCCATACTGACGGGCGGGTATATAACGGCCATTCCAACCCCCCGATTTCGAAACTTTCATTAGCGGTGGATTCTGCACCACCACCCAACACATTATCTAACACGCGAACGCAACTGTCAACAAAAACTTGCGCGGCAATTTCGCCACCAGATAAAATGTAATCACCGATGGAAACCTCCATAATGTCGTATTCTTCCAGAACTCTTTCATCAATTCCTTCATAACGACCACAGAGCAGAGTGTATGTCGCGTCTTTATCGGCGGCAAATTCGCGGACTAATTTTTGGTCTAAACGTACACCGCGTGGCGAAAAGTATATGATTTTACCGCGTTTTTTAACAGAATCCAACGCATCGCCTAATGCATCTGGACGCATAACCATACCGGCGCCACCACCAAATTGTTCGTCATCAACACTGCCATAGTTATTGATTGCAAAATCACGAATATTAATAACATCCATTGACCAAATGTTTTTATCCAATGCGCGTCCAACCACCCCAGAACCCAGGGTTCCCGGAAACATATCTGGAAAAATGGTCAATATATTAAAATGCATTGTTTTTCCTGTTTAATTGCGTATATTTGTTTTTTGATTGCACAGTTGGCATTTTTTACAAATACCTTGCGCTTTGTAAACACTTTCTCTAATTTTGCTAATATCTATATCAGTAGAGAAATTGAATATATATTTACCGAAATCACCTTTAGTGAATTTGACGGGTTGTTCCAAAAAATACTTTACCACAGGGCATTTACTTTGTTGTCTGGTGCAATTTTTCCATAAAACAAAAGTGGCATTACCAAATGTCTCTGTGACATTTGTGTCGCTTGAACAAACATAAAAAGTTTTCATTTTTGTTATCATTTTTATTTATTATGGCATTCGGCACATTTTTGTTGTATTTCACGGATTGCAGCAACACATTCTTCAAAAGAACCTGCAGATTGCACAACAGTTTCATTAATTGTTGGACGCAATGCTTTTTGTTCTTTTAAGAAATTGCGTACAGGACAATTTTGTTCGTTCATGCCTTTTGGACATTGAGTGCTTAAAAAATTCCAATTAAATACAGTAATCATATTTTTTCTCCTTTATTATGTTTTCCTATTTCTTGTTATCCTCTGGCCCGACACCCAAAGCATATAGTACGTACTTTTTCTTGTGCCTGGGCATAAAATGCTACGGGACATTTTGCAACTGTGGTTCCGTCAGCCAATTTATCAAATTTAACAGACGGCATTTCAGTTTTTAACACTTGGACCGCTGGACATTCGTCTGCGTCATAGCATTGAAAAGATACCGGGGTTATATCTACATTAACTATTGTTGAATTTTTTTTATTGTTACCATACATTACAATACACCTCTATTTTACTATTACGGTTTTGTTATTAAAATC
>CACYHY010000055.1 GCA_902774305.1 uncultured Pseudomonadota bacterium | reverse complement strand
TTTATCTCCATGCTTGTTGACGTTGCAACCACAATTCACAGAAAAACCGTTGGGTCACAGGCACTTTATCATCGTTTTGTCTGCGGTTCATTTCCTTGCAATAACCGATTTCCAATACTAATAATTTATTCACACGTGGTGGAATCCCCGGAATATCCAAGAAACGTTCAAAAAATATTACCTGATATTCAAAACCATTAGGACCACCCCACAGGGTTTCATTTATAGTCCTGAACAATGGATGTGATGCTATATTTTTTTCAATCCATTGAACATCACTTTCGTATAATTCATATTTTGCGTATTCTGCCATACACACCAGAATCCAACCTATACGTTTTTTTAATTCTTCGTTACCATAAGACACGTTTACTTTCTTATCTTCTTTATTCTGAATTGGTAATATCGTTTTCATGTCTTAATCCCCTTTTTTGAATAACAAACAACAATCGCCATGCGCCGTATGAACACGACCGCGACGCGCGGTACCGTCTGTTTTAATTAAATCAAATTTTAACGACATGTTTCCATCCACCTTTCAATAAAAAAATGTTGATACGATGCAACAGGTTCTATATAATACCATGCACGATGACACCCAACTATATAAATTAACAACCTGTCTACATTACGCGGAATACCAGGCATATTAATAAATTGTTCAAAAAATGTAGCTGCATAATCCAAATAATATGGTGATATATTTCCTTCGCGATCCAAACAACTATCGAGCCGCCAATATATATCCCTATTTTTGTTTTGTGAATTTTTTGTGATATTGGTTTCCAACCATTGTATATCAGATTCATAAAAACCATCAAAACCAGAATTAATCCCACAACTATACATGAGCGTAGGTAACGTCTGGCCAATACGTTGTTCTATATTTGGACAATCCAAACTGCTATGTCTGTAATCAAATGGATATTTTTTATCAGATTTCATTTTTCATCCTTTCTGAACAACAAGCAACAATCGCCATAACTGAAAAATCTGTATTTTTCTGAAACCGCGTGGGCATAGGCGGATTTCATCTCGGGCAGACCGGCGAACGCGGACACCAACATAAAGAGTGTTGATTTTGGCAAATGAAAATTCGTCAGCAAGATATCCACCGCACCGAATTTATAACCAGGTGTGATAAAGATATTTGTATTATCACAAATTGGAATAACACGCGTTGCCTTGCCTGATTCACGCGCACGAATTGCCGCACTTTCCAAAGTACGCATAGACGTTGTTCCAACCGCAATTACGCGTTTTGCATCGTTTATTATGTCCGCCTGAATGGGTGTGATACAGCACCATTCACTGTGCATTTTGTGTTCGGAAAGATTTTCTGTTTTGACAGGCATCCATGTTCCCGCGCCAACATGTAATGTAATCTTTACTATTTTGGCACCGCGTTTTTCAATTTCCTGTAATAATTCATCTGTAAAATGCAATCCCGCCGTTGGCGCCGCCATAGAGCCCAAGGGATCTGCATAAACCGTTTGATAACGTTCGCGGTCAGACACCTCTTCTTCACGTTTCATATATGGTGGCAGAGGCATTTTGCCAACATTATTCAGCACATCAAAAACATTATCACAATCAAAGTGCAGTAACAAACCGCTTTCTTCGTCTTTATCAATGACGGTTATCGTGGTTCCATCATCCATGGTGAGTGTATCACCAATATTTATTTTATTGAATTTTTTACACAGTCCCCACCAATCATGGTCATTGACCGATGTATGTAAAGTGATTTCATGGTCACCTGCCATAAAGCGTGCTGGGATAACGCGGGAATTATTAAATACGACAACGTCCCCAGGTTGCAGATAATCCAGAAAATCACGAATATGTTTATCTGTTGTTTTACCGTCCTGCACAACCAACATACGTGAAGCATCGCGTTTTTCAAGTGGATGCGATGCGATAAGTTCTGTAGGTAATTCAAAATCAAAATCAGATGTGTGCAGCATTATTTCTTAAACTCTAAACCTTGGTCAGTATAATTTTCAGCCATTTCTTCCCAATTTTCTTCAACACGAACAAACAAATGCAGACGTGCATTTACGCCCCATTGATCTTGGATATCGTGACGCGCTTCGGTACCAATTTGTTTCAGTTGTGCACCACCACGACCAATTACTATTTTTTTGTGTGCATCATTTTGGACAACGATTTTTTGATAAATATCCAAAACACCGTCTGGGTCAACATCGACTTTTTCTGTCACGACATTTATGTGATATGGCAATTCTTGGTGAATATATTTATAAACTTTTTCACGTGTCAATTCTGACAAATATAAGTTATCAGGAACGTCAACCGCGTCCGCCGCATCAAACAGATATGGGCTTTCTGGCATAACAGTTGACAATGATTCCAGCATCTGTTTTATGCCATCATCTTTTAGTGCAGAAATCATAAATATCTCTTTGAATTCAGCCAAGTTTGTCAATTCTGCAACCATCGGAAGCAATTTGTCTTTACGGACAGCATCGACCTTGTTTAATGCAACAAATAGATTTTTGTTATCTTTGACTTTTTGTATCAAATTACGAATTGTATCAGTGATACCATGCGTTGAATCCACAACCAATAAAATTGCATCAGCATCTGATGTTGCATCCATTGCCGCACCGACCATTGCCCTGTCCAAACGGCGCGATGGTTTGAATACCCCGGGGGTATCCACAAATATCAGTTGCCTGTCGCCAACCATTTTAACAGCACGCAGATTTGTGCGTGTTGTTTGTACTTTATGGGATACGATTGACACCTTGCGCCCCATAATTTGGTTTATCAGGGTGCTTTTACCCGCGTTTGTTGGGCCAATAATTGCAATAAATCCAGAATATGTCTTTGTCATACAAAAAACCATAGCACACCATTTTCAAAAGGCAATAAAAAACCTTGCAAAAATAATATTTTAT
>CACYHY010000054.1 GCA_902774305.1 uncultured Pseudomonadota bacterium | reverse complement strand
GATATTTTGGGTGACGAAGATCACTTGGGCGATATGGACTTCAAAGTAACAGGAACGAAAGATGGTATTACTGCTTTGCAGATGGATATCAAAATCACTTCTATTACATTTGATATTATGAAACATGCTTTGTCCCAAGCAAAAGATGGTCGTATGCACATTTTGGGCAAAATCGAAAACGCGATAAAAGCCCCACGTGCAAAGGTTTCTGAATATGCACCACAAATGTATCAGATGAAAATCAATCCAGACAAAGTTCGCGATGTTATCGGTAAGGGCGGTGTTGTGATCCAAGCATTAGTGCGCGAGACAAACACAACAATTGATTTGGAAGATGATGGTACGGTTAAAATTATGGCAACTTCCAAAGAAGATGCTGATAACGCTATCGCACGCATCAAAGAAATTGTTGCAGAACCAGAAGTTGGTGAAATCTACAAAGGTGTCGTATCTGGCATGAAAGAATTTGGATTATTTGTAAAAATCTTGAATGGATTTGAAGCAATGGTTCATATTTCTGAAATTACAGGCGAACGTCTGAATAAGATTGAAGATGCTAAAATCAAAGAAGGCGATACAGTTTATGTTCGCTATTTGGGTGCTGACAAACGTGGTAAAACACGTATGTCTATGGTTGGCATCGATCAAAAAACAGGTAAAGAAGTTAAATAATCTTTACCAAGAATGACGGAGGGGGGCAAAAATATCTGCCCCCTTTTGTTTTGAAAAGGAGTAAAAAATGGCGCAAAAAAATATATATTCTGATACAGCGATGTATGATGCCAGCCGCAATTGGACTAATGCGCAATGGGCGCGCTTTTTGCAATGCAAGAAAAAAGACGTTCAATCTATTCGTGATTATATGAATGGTGATAATGCTGACGGAAGCTTTCGTTTTTTAGCTGGCTGTTTCATTGAAAAACAACAGAATGGGTATGATTGGCATTGGCATTTTGCTGATTTTTATTGGAAATCATCAGAACAACCTTTTGCAACCTATGAAGAAGCCGAACATTTTTCTAAAGATTTTTTACTACGCTGCCGTTTTAATAAAACACAACAAAAAATGTTTAATATTCCAGAATATGCTGCTATGATGATGAGCATATACGGGGAAAGATGATATGAAAATTAAACACATCAGAAATACACATGCTGCAAGATGGGCGGAAACAAATGGCTATTCTGTGCACAAGGCCATGATTTATCGACAAAAGTTGAAACAACACATACGGTTCGGCTGCTTAGAAAAAGAACCACAAGATACATTTTTAACCTGTCTTTCCAAACCGTACTATTATTATGCCATTTATTATCGCCAAAACGGCGAATGGCTATTATATGGCATTAATGATCATTTTGCATTTTGGTCCCAAGATGAGGTTGCAGAATTTGCTAATGAACAAGCAATTCCTTTCCATCTATTGGATGAGAATTTTGCAAAAGAACACAATGTGCCAACAACAGCAATACAATTGCTACGAATGAAAAAACAAAGGACAAAATAATGGATTTAAATGAAATGATGGCTCAGGCCAAAGAATTACAAGCAAAAGTGGGCGCTGCCCAAGATTCTTTAGGTAAAGTAACAGTTAAAGGTTTGGCTGGTAATGGTGACTGCATAGTCGAAATGACAGGGAAATATGATATTGTTAATGTAATTATATCTGATACAGCAATGAAAAACACCGCTGCTGACCTATCTAAAATCGTTCGTGACGCGTTTTTAGATGCAAAAAGCAAAGCAGATATCTTAATCGATAAAGCGATGTCACAAGCCACCGCAGGCGTTAATTTACCATTTTAAGAAAAACCGCCCAAATGGGCGGTTTTTTTTATTTCTTGGCAGGTGCCACAATAATTGATTTTGTTCTTTCGTCTGGCTTTGATTTTGATTCCAGTGTGCCACGTTCACCAATTATTTCCATAATATGTGCAAATAATTCTGGTACAGCGTCCCTACCCTGACCCAAGACACGTTTGTTTCCTTTGGTCATGACGGAAATTTTAACTTTGTCGCCATCGTCCAAAAATTCAAAAACCTTTTTCATTTTGATTTTCAAATCGTTTTCTTCGATAAATGGCTTTACCCACACATCACGCAAACCAACATTTTTTTGATTCTTTTTAGCCTCGGACGCGCGTTTCTTTTGTTCGTATTTGAATTTGCCATAATCCATAATTTTTACGATTGGCACTTCGTTATTGGCGTTTATTTCGACCAAATCCAAACCAGCGTTAGATGCCAGTTCTAAAGCCTCTGATGTTGGCATAACGCCCATATTTTGACCATCAAAGTTAATTACTTGAACAGATTTTGCAAAAATCTTGTTATTCATGCGCGGACCGGTATCGCGCCGATTATCACGGTTATTATTCGGTTTAATTTTAGGCTCCTTTGTAATTACCTGGGCTAATTATTGAATATATTTATTGGTTTTTCAACAAATTTTGCAATTCTTGTAATGCCGTCCAAACATCACGTTTTGCAGATGGTTTTAACAGCAAATAATTTGGATGATAAATTGGCATAACCGGCGTGCCATTTTCGGTTTGCCCCAAAACGCCATGTGCGTTTGATACTTTGATATCTGCAATTTCTTTTGCGGCTGTTGCACCAAGTGTTAAAATTATCTTTGGTTGTAAAAATTCAAATAATCTGTTTATAAATGGACGCGTCAAAGACAATTCAGAATCTGATGGTGTACGTCCGCCAGGTGTGCGCCAAAAAACAAGTGGAATAATTGATACCATTTCGCGATTCATTCCAATTGCAGCCAACATTTTATCCATTAATTCACCAACCGCACCCGATAAAATTTGACCAGATGCATCATCATCAACACCTGGGACATCTGTAACGATAACCAACCCATTGGGATTTTTCGCAATCAAAGGTAAAACCGTATTTGTCGCAGCCGCACGCAATGGATGATTAAATTCCCCAATCATACGAATCAGATTATCAATATCCCTTGGACGTGCCGCCATAGATTCGGCAGTT
>CACYHY010000053.1 GCA_902774305.1 uncultured Pseudomonadota bacterium | reverse complement strand
AAATCTGAAAAATAAGTAAAGACACAGGAGGGAATATATGTTAAAAAAACTATTAATTATACCAATTATCACCCTACTAACATACCCTGTGTTATCACTTGATTGTGGCACCAATGATATGAAACTCGTTCTAACTGACGAAACAAATCAAATACCTTTTGATACATTATCAACACCAGTTGTTAAATCTTTATGCCTGGACAGCGAAGAAATGAAAAATTTTGAACGACAAGATACCGGCACACATTGTTGGTGCAGAATTACTTCATTTGGTGACAACCCTGTATCTGCAAAATGGCATCATGTAAAACATTACAATAAAAATAAATTTAATGAAGAAAAATACAGAAATAAAAAAAATATAACCGAAGCAGAAATACAACAAAAAAAGAATGAAACACACAAACAAAATATCAAAGATTGTACAGATAATTGTCAAACCAATTGTGAATCGCGTTTAAGTACACAGAAACAAAACATAACCGGATATTATATATGCGACAACGCACAATACAAACTATCAAACGCACAATGTGTAATTGACACAAAAATTATCGACACAGAATACGTTAACGTTTTTGATGATTTTGCCGAAATCTTAACAAAACGCATGCAACATATTGTTTTTTCACGTGATACTAATCAGTCCCCAGAAATTAGGTATATTTCTGAATTTGAAGAAAAACCTTTATACATGAAAATACAAAATAACAAGATATATCTGGGACGTGAATGGTTTTCTATGGAAGATTGTATTGCCAAATAAAGCTACAAAAATCTAAAAAATAAAACACCCATACTGGCATAATGCGCCTTTTTATGATATAATCAGGCCATGGGGTACAAAATATGCAACAAGATACTTTTCCAAAAACATACAAAGGTTTTTATTGGCTGGTTATAAAAAAGTTTCCATGGTATTTCGGAACAATTTTTACCCTAGATATTATAATCACAATTATCGGTATGATATTTGGACCATTAGTATCAAAATGGATGATGCAAATTTTTGAAAATGCAATCTCGGCAGATTGGTCTGTAATAATCCCAGTATTTCTATATATGATTGCCCTATACGGATTTGATACAATAATAGAAATAATACGTTCAATTCTAAAAGGACACAAACAGCAATATTTTAATCGCTATAAAATATACCTTTTATACAAACGCATATATGACAATGATATATCTTTTTTCATAGACAGACCTGGTGGCAGAATTTTATCTGATGCACAAAGAGTCTCTGGCGAATTAAACACATTAACAAATTTATTTTACAGTAAAATATTGGGTAGTGCATTGGGCTTCTTATTTTTGATTGGTTCAATGGCAACAATGAATATATGGTTATTAGTTATATTGTTGACGTATGGTACTATAAAAGTTATTTGGGAATGGATTGCACAAAAAAGACTGATTGCCAATGGTAAATTGATCCAAGTTGAAGATTCTAAATATGCAGGTCTACGTAGTGACAGTTTGAACAATGCATTAACTGTAAAATATTTTGCAAATACAGAATTCGAAAACAAGTATATTTATAATGGTCGTCAAAACTTGATAAAACTGTTCAAAAGAGATCTTTTTCTGTCACGCTGTCAATGGGTTCCGACAACAATATTATGGTACACCACACGTTTAGGAATGTTATTATTCTGCTTTTTGTTAATAAAAAATGGTGATTTAAGTATATCAAATGCTGTGTTTGTTATGGCATCCATGAATTCAATGAATACAGCATTTAATAACATAAACAGAACATTACAACAATACACCAGAACATCCGCAACTGTTAAAAAAGCATATGAAAATATCATCATGGATAAAATTGTTTTGGATAAAGAAAACGCAAAAAAGTTATCTATTCAACATGCCAATATTGCTTTTGAAAACGTGAATTTTGGATATGGCGAAAACACTATTTTCAAACATTTCAACCTGAATATCAAAAATGGTGAAAAAGTTGGTATTGTTGGATTATCAGGTGCCGGAAAAACAACAGTATGCAGTTTGTTATTACGTATGTATGATGTTGCCAGCGGTAATATAAAAATAAATAATATTGATATTCGTGATGTGACCCAAGATTCTTTGCGTAAAAACATTTCCTTTGTCCCGCAAGATGCCGCTTTATTTAACAGAACTATTCTGGAAAATATTAAATATGCAAAACCAACTGCCACAAAAAAAGAAGTTATCGCTGCTGCAAAGAAAGCAAATATCCACGAATTCATTATGTCTTTACCAAAAGGATATAATACACTGGTTGGAAACAACGGAATAAAATTGTCCGGTGGTCAACGTCAAAGAATTTCTATCGCACGTGCATTATTGAAAAATGCGCCTATTTTGATTTTAGATGAATCAACATCAGCCCTGGATTCAGAAAATGAAATGCTGATACAAAAATCATTACAAAAAGCGATGGCAGGGAAAACAACAATCAAGATTGCTCACCGATTATCCACCCTTTCTGATATGGACAGAATTATTGTTATTCAAAAAGGTAAAATTATAGAAACTGGAACGCATAATCAGTTATTACGCAAAAATGGTGTGTACAGCAAACTGTGGCATATTCAAACTAAAAAGAAATAAAAGGTAAACGTTATGACATACATGGAAAAATTTTTTGAGTTATTTAGAAAAAACTTAAAAACAGAACGCTTGGAATTACGTATTTTGGAACCAACAGATGAAAACGCGAAACTTGTTTGGGAAGCACTCAAAAATGAAAATCCAGATGATTTCAAATATGCGCCTATGGTTCAAAATGGATTTTTACCTAAATCACAATCCGAAACATTATCCATGATGCAAAAACATGCAGAATGGTGTCATAATGGTGTAGATTGGTTTATATTCTATAACAACAATTTAGTTGGCTATCAACGTATTCATTATTGGCCAGAAAACAGAACTGTTCAATGTTCAGATGTTTGGTTCTTGAAAAAATATTGGGGCAACGGCTTTAACCAAGAAGTTCACAGATTGATAGAACAAATCGCATTTGAAAAATTACAAGCACACAGAATTTGTCGTCAATGTGTAAAAGACAATGTAAATTCATTTAA
>CACYHY010000052.1 GCA_902774305.1 uncultured Pseudomonadota bacterium | reverse complement strand
GTTTACAATTTCTGCAAATCTTTGCACAGTAAAGTCAGAGTCATCTGTTTCCGGTGCAGATGCCAACAAAGCATAACGCCATGCGTCAACCGGTGCAACGCTTAATGCTTCGTCCAAGAATATACCGTTCCCAGTTGATTTAGAAATCTTTCCGCCTTCGAAATTCAAAAAGTTTTGACCTTTTAATAAATCAACCATTTTCCAATTATCATCCATAGCCAGTTCTTGGGCTGGGAAAAATATAGAATGGAAAGAAACATTATCTTTGGCCATAAATTGCGCATAATGGCAATCTGGATTTTTCCACCAAGATGCCCAATCATCTGTTGCAGCCTGAGAAATAGAAACATAACCCCATGGTGCATCAAACCAAACATAGAAAACCTTGTCTTCGAATCCTGGTTTATTAACAGGTATTCCCCACTTCAAATCACGTGTAATTGGGTTGTCGCGCAGACCTTCGTCCAGCCATTTGTTAGCAATTGTTAATGCTGTCTTGGGCCAGTTTTTACGAGAATTAACCCATTTACGCAATTTGTCTTGGACTTCGCTTAACTTGAAATACAAATGTTTTGTTTCACGCATTTCAACAGGTGACGATGGGTCAATTGCACTGCGCGGATTTATTAAATCTTTTGGATCCAATGTTGCAAAACATTTATCACATTCATTGCCGTATGCGCGTTCATAACCACATCTGGGGCATGTTCCAATAACATAACGGTCGGCCAAGAATTTTTTCTCGTTCACAGAATAAGGTTGCATAGATGTTTTTTCTGTAATCATGCCCAATGAATCTAAACGAGTGAACAATTCTTGGATAAGTTTTTCGTGTAATTTTGTATGTGTTCGTCCAAATAAATTAAATGATAAATTAAAATCGCGTACAGCTTGGACATGGTCATTGTGATATTTTTCACAATAATCTTCGACAGACAGTTTTTCTTTTAACGCGCCAACCTCGGACGGTGTGCCGTGTTCGTCAGATCCGCCAATATACAAAACGTCCCTACCCATGGCACGACAAAACCGAGCATAGACATCACTTGGCAATAAACAGCCAATCAAATGCCCAATGTGTAAACGATTGTTCACATAAGGTAATGCCGAAGTAATTAAATATTTTTCTGCCATGTGCGACCTTTTTGTTCAATAAAAAAACCGTCAAACTTTGGCGGTCTTTTCGAATAAGTGGTGGGTGGTATTGGGCTCGAACCAACGACCTCCACGATGTCAACGTGACGCTCTAGCCAACTGAGCTAACCACCCAAAGCGAAAGTATTATAACATCTAAATTCTGGAATGCAAATATTTTATATGAAAAAACCGCCCACATCTGTGGGCGATTACAAACAACCAAACGATGGTGGATGTTAAGAGACTCGAACTCCTGACCCTCTGCGTGTAAAGCAGATGCTCTAGCCAACTGAGCTAAACATCCAACAAAGGTACTTTGATTATAGAAAATATTTTTGTATTGTCTAGTATTTTTTTAATTGTTGTCATAAAATAAAAAAAGCCGGCATTTGCCGGCAATTAAATATTATTCTTTTATTCCAAAAAGTATTCGACTGTTGCAACAACACGAACCTTTTTATTTATTTGTTGTGATTCGGATGCGTTTGCATTATCGCGTGGCAGAATTGAAAACACACCTTGGTTTGCAGAATGGATTTTACCAACTTTACTATCACTGGATTTGGCAAATTCTAATGCAGCCTGACGTGCATTCTTGGTTGCCAATTCCAACATTTGTGGTTTGATATCATTTAATCTTGTAAATATATATGAAATCGGTGTTCCATATTGGTTTTCAAAAACAATTCCAGAATTTATCAAATCACCAGTCTTGGTATATGTTTCTGCAACATTATATACTTGGTTAGAACGAACGGTCATTGACTTTGTCAAAATAAAGCGCGATGTAACAGCTTCATTCCCGCGATAAGGATTTGCCATTAAATCGTTAGTTTCCATACCGCCCAGTTCAATTTCAGAATCAGAAAAATTATTATCATGCAAAAATGCCAAAATAATATCGGTCTGTTTTTCCAGATTATTTTTTGTTTCAATCAAATCATTTCCGGTTGCGACATATTTTATTTCCCATATTGCCAAATCCGCCACAACATCTTGTTCTGCCAAGCCTTTGACAGTAACAGCATTATAATTGAATTTAGATTTGTAATAATAATACCCAGGGAAAAATCCTACAAATAACAATCCCAAAGCAATTATTGTGACATATAATGCAGATATTTTTTTCATAATTCTTTCTCCTTTCCTTCTTTTATTTTAATCATGCATAATTTTTTATACAAGTTATTTTTGACGATGTTTTTGTTCCCATGCCAACGTATTGCGAATATATTCTGCCGCACGTTTTGCATCAAATTTATCATCTGTTTTTAATCCGCCTTCGGCATCAATCCATGTTGGGAAAACGCCTGCAACATTTGAAATTTTATCCAAATTTTCAGATATGTTTTCAGGTTTTAATCCACCTGCATAACCTTGTTGATGAAATATTGGGTATACAGGCGATTGCCATGCGCGTGGTAATTGACCTTTGCCACCAGATGCATCAAATAATAATTGGAATTTTGCACGGGTTTTATGCAGTTGTTCCGCTGCATTTTTTGTGCGCATATTGTATTGAATAATAAAATCTTTGTCGTGATACTCACTATAATAATCAATCACAGATTTTAATTTTTGTGGATTAAAATTATCAGCCGTTTTTTGTGGCATATTCAACTGAATACGTTTAACAATAGGTTTGCAATGATCATTTGTTGCATGGAAAAATGGTTTTAATTCATCTGGAACTTTTCCATTACAAATATCATCACACCAATCGTTATTTACATGAATAGCCAGGTTTTCATTATATCCATATAAAGCGTGAAACAAATCTTTTATCCAATTATACCTATCGGTTCCTGGTGAAACTTTCCCAGGGTGCATTTGCACCGCAATTTCAACGCGGGGATCAATATCCCACAAATCAAATAATTCATATATAGCATTATAATTTCGTGGGTCGCTACACGTAATGTATTTTATATTCATTTATTAATCCTTTTTGTTATTCAATCGCAGTTGCCCACATGCAGAACCGATATCGGTTCCTCTCTCTCGTCTGATGCGACAATGTATACC
>CACYHY010000051.1 GCA_902774305.1 uncultured Pseudomonadota bacterium | reverse complement strand
AGAATACTTTATCAGTTGGATTAATTTCAGCAAACGCTGGAACGGAAACACATAACAAAGGTAGAATAGTTAAAAATTTCTTCATTTCAACGTCTCCTCGCACTCTTCTGCAATGGTAACAATCTTTTTGACTGCGCTAATTTGTGTGGCATTAAATGCCGTTGCCACACCGCTTGCAATAGTTGTTCCTCCAGCCAAGATATTTGATGTTGTGTTTAAATTCTTCTCTGTATCTTTATCACCGGCACGAGTTTTATCGCTGTTTGCAACCGCAGATGTAACAGTTCCAGCGATTCCAGTTGTTGCACCAACAATACTCGAAATCATTGCACCTTTTGCACGATCGTTTACTTTGGATAAATCGGCTTCTTCCCATTTGCTACAAGCAGATACAATTTTTTGCGCCTGGGTTACGTCAATACCATCCATACGGGCTTTGGTCTGTAAATCATCATCGACCTTATTATTTCCGGCAATTACGGCACCAGCAACATTGGTTGCCGTACTGGCGCCCAAAAGCCCAGTTCGCCAATTGCCTAAATTTTTGGATTTTTCAGATTTTTCGGCAAGCTCATCTAAATTCTGTGTGTCAGTATCATTAGCGCTTTTTGAACTTTCCTTAAAATATGCATCAATCGCATCCTTTACGTCTTTCTCGTTCGGATTTTCGGCAGGTTTTGTTTTTCCTTCTAATGCTTTTTGTATAATATTTTCGATTTCTTCATCTACAGAACTCTTTGCTATACCAACAGCAGTAGCACCAATGGCTGTCGCGGTACCAACGCCAGTTATCGCAGTATTTATCCCTGCCATCTTTTTTAAATCATTTAAATCACCAGAAATGTTGGAACAATTGTTCTTTACATTAGTCATGGCGGTACCAAAATCATCCGCATATGCACCACATGCAAACATGGATATAATAAAGAAACTAAGTAATTTTGACATACCTTAATTATATCATAAAATTAAACGGTGTTCAAATATAATTATGCAGAATATTATGTGTTTTACTGTTCTTGATAATACAAAAATTTCAGACACAACAAATTCATATTTTTATGTGTATTCTATGGTTAAAAAAACGCCAAAAGGCGTTTTTTTATTCGAACAAATCTTGATATTGCGCAGATTGTCTAATAACTTTGTGTATTTTTGAACGAATTTCTTCCAACATAGGTGTATCACAATTAATTTGATGCGCACGGACAATGATTGTTTCGTATGCATAGATACCCTCAATTGTTCCTTTTAATTCTTCATTGTGTGCAATTGCCATACCGCCAGAATAATTACGACTGGTCGGAGAAGTCGCCGACAAAAACAAATCGCCCAATCCACAAAGTCCAGTAAATGTTTCGATTTTTGCACCAAAAGCTAATCCAACCTTGATAATTTCGTGGCAGCATAATGTGAAAATCATTGCGCGTTCGTTTTCAGAAGGCACAGTTTCATGAATATATCCAGAAATTAATGCAATAATATTTTTGCCAACCCCAGCAATTTGTGTGCCGATAATATCTTCTGTGGCATCTAAGTGCGCCAGATTTAACACTTGCAAGCCTGCTTCTTGTACTGTTTGCGATGTTCCAGCCAGTGTGGAACCAGTGGGTGCACCATGTGCAACCTCGACCGCGAATTGTGGACCTGATAAAACACCAAAATCTTTACAATTTGGTAATTCGCTTTGTAAAATTTCGGTCATAAATTCATGTGTTTTGCTGTCTGCGCCTTTTGTACAAATAATAATTGGTTGATTATTGTAAATTTTTGTAAAGTTTTTCAATGTTTCACGAACAAATGATGATGGTGTCACCATTAACCAAACGTCTGCATTTGCCAGGTCAGATGGATTTCGTACGACGATTAAATTGTCTGGCATATCAACGCCATCAAAGTGTGCATATTCGCCGTCAAACGACCATAAAATAACATTTGCCCCTCCCCGTGCGATATTTATCGCCAGTGCTGTTCCCCACGCACCTGCACCGATAATACCAACTGTTTTGTATAACATTACTTAATTCCTTTTAATTTTTTTTCCAGTACGGGTTTAACAGATAATCCATCATCAGATAATTCAATTGCACGTAAATAAGCATCGCGTGCTAATTTATTTTCTTTCACCTGAACGTACATATCGCCCAGGTGTTCGAACAACGCAGAGCAAGAATTGGCAACCTCCCCTACTCTTTCCATTAAATCTAATGCAGCATCCACACCTTCGCGGGCGCGCATAACATAGCCTAATGTGTCCCATGTGCACGAATCCATAGGTGCAAATTGAACAAGTGTTAAACTATATGCATATGCTTTGTCCAGATTTTCGCCCTTTGCAGCCCAAATACGTGCTTGAATACTAAACACATCTGGATCTGGTTTTGATAATAATATTGTTGCAGAACTTAAATCTTTTTGTGCTGCATCTATATCACCAAATATAAAGTTTGTTTCTGCCCGCATTTTATACAGATAAGCCTTGGCATTGGTTGATATATCAGAATTCTGCAAAGATGTGTCAATTGTTTGCAATGCCTTTGCTTTATCGCCACGTTGAGTTTGCCAGCTGACCAATTGGGTAACGGCTGGAATAAACAAAGGTTGTGCTTTAATTGCGTTACGGATAGCAATTTCGTTTTTATTTAATTCTGCTATACGCAGGTTTACAAACGGATAATAAGGGCTTGTTTCACTAATTTTTGCAAAATATTTCTTATAATTTCCGTTATTAGCAACCATATATAGTCCTGAATGATAATTTATTGCATCGCTTTGCAGTTGATTCTTGTCAGCCACATTTTCCGCAAAACGCAGCAACAATAATGCTAAATCAGAACGAGACATAGATTGCGTATGTGCCACAGTTTGGACTAAATTAAATGCTAATTGGTTTTTATATCCAGCAAATAATGACCAATCTGGAATATCCGTAAAGTTTATCATAAACATACTGCCAGGCTTTGTCGTGAATTTTGTACGCAATGTATTCGCTTCGGCGGTTAAATTATTATGTTTATAAAAAGACATTAAATAAAGATAATCATTAATATTCATAAATTCTGGTTTTACTTCTGCAAACGCATCAACGGCCTTTTGGATTTTGCCCCGTTCTGCATACAACTGACCGCGTAAGAAAGCCTGCCACGAAGGGTTTGTTTCTAATTTATCAATAAATTTTAATGTTTCTGTTATGTGATTTATTGCAATCCCAGACCAAATACGAAATGGCGACATCAAACGCATTGTGTCGTTTTTATGTCTTTTATAAATCTCGTTCCAATCGTTATTTTGAACCAAATATGCATCACCAATAATGCGCGAAACAACAGTTTTTTGCTTGTCTAAACTTTTTATATCTGTCGGGATTGTGCCGTTCAAAAAATCAGTTAAAACGCGTATCTGGGCAACAGATGGGTATTCTTTTGCGTTATCATCAACGTTTGTCAGCAATTCATCTGCTTTATCAAAATCATTGATGTACAAAGCATGCTGTGATGCTAAAAAAGCACCATAACTGGTTGTGATAAGTTTTTCTTCCGGTTGTACAGCGGTGTTTTTGTGTGTATCTATCCAATTAATAGCCACCAAACCGGCAACTATTACCACAGATACAAATAAAAATGTTTTTATTGGTTTCATAGCTTTTATATGTTAGAATATTTTTTATGGAAAACAAAGATAAATTTGAAAAATATAAAACTTTATTGTGTGAATGGTCAAAGCGTATGAATTTAGTCGCTCCCAGCACACTGAATGATATTGATAATCGTCATATTGCTGATTCTGCGCAATTGGCGGATTTCTTGCCTTGTGGCGCAAATATAATTGATTTAGGCAGTGGGGCAGGGTTCCCAGCAATTGTTTTGGCAATAATGGGTTGGAATGTCACTTGTATTGAATCAATAGGGAAAAAGGTTTTGTTTTTAAGTGAAGTAAAAAAACGATTAAAGTTAGATAATCTGACTATTTATCATGGTCGTGTTGAAAATTATATTGCAGATTTGCCTTTGAATAAAAAATATATATTCACAGCACGTGCTTTTGCGCCGTTGATAAAGATTTTAGATTATGTTCATAAAACAAAATATGAACTTTTTTTACTAAAAGGTCGTGATATAATGACCGAGGTAAATGTAGCAAAACAAAAATATCATTTTGATTTTGAATTGTTTCCGTCAAAAACAGGCGATGGTTTTATTATAAATGTTAAAAAAAGCCGGTAATTTCATGTGAAATAATATTTAATTTATTGATTTTACATATAATTATAATAATATACCGGCATTTGCCGGTATTTTTGTGTGTTTTTGTTGTGCGAAAAACAAATAAATTTATTGCTAATAATGACGTTTGTTTCATGTGAAATAAATTATAACTATATGAATATAGGTTGTTTTTTGTGTTTTGTTTTATTTTTATATTGCTTGACCGAATCGAAGTTTTTTGCGTATTATTTGAAAGAAAAAGGAAGTGAATATATATGACAAGAATAATAGCGTTTGCAAATCAAAAAGGGGGTGTGGGTAAAACCACTACGGCTATCAATATAGGTGCGTCTTTGGCGGCTATCAAGAAACGTGTTTTGTTGATTGATTTGGATCAACAGGGTAACGCTGGAACAGGACTAGGATTCGTTCGTGCACAGCACAAACAAAGTGTTTACGGTGTTATTATGGGAACAGATGAGGTTGCTAAAAATATTTTAACTACAGCGGTCCCAGGATTGCATTTGTTGCCATCAGGAATGGAACTTGCGGGTGCCGAAGTTGATTTATTGGATGTAGAAAATCGTGAATATCGTCTGCGCGATGCATTAAAACCTATACTGGAATATTATGATTATATATTGTTGGATTGTCCGCCAGCTTTGGGGCATTTAACATTGAACGCA
>CACYHY010000050.1 GCA_902774305.1 uncultured Pseudomonadota bacterium | reverse complement strand
AAATTTCTTTCCATACAGGGCTGTATGCTCGTATTTCAGTTTTTGGTGAATTGATGTTGTGACGGTGAACCACAGATGTCACAACTGCATCTTGTTTTTTTTGATTTATAAAATCTCTTAATTTTTCTTCGGCATGACGCATTTCAAAACCGGTCGCATATGCATAAACATCTCCGCGTATTTCACGGGATACAGGAATTACATCGCCTGGTTTCAAACTTTTACGCCAAGCCCCATCCCAATCAATTGATCCATCAAACCGTTTTGTAAAAAATGTTCCCCACAGGTCATTTTTTAATGCAGCACCCTTGTCGTTAATTTTAACAATAGTACAAAACTGATGATTTTCGTCTTCATATACCATAATAAATCCTTTTATTTACGGTATCCAGACTACTATAAATTCCGGCAAATGCAAGTAAAAAACCGCCCAAATCGGGCGGTGGTTTTAATGGACTTGAGATTTAAGTTCTTTTATTTTTGCATCAAATAAAGCCTTTTGTCTGTCCAAACTGTGATTGCAAACAAATACATGTTCATCCCAAGGTTCATTGTGCCCTAAAATATAACATGCGTTTTTATCATCATCAATACGTTTTGATGGTTTATGCTTAATTGAGTAAAACTCTATCATATCGCCGCGTAAAGAAGCGTTATAATCAGATTCATCGCCATCTTTGAAACGAATAGCAATATTACCTAATTTTGGGTTATAGGCTTGCATAACTCCATCAATATACAGGCACATTGCATAATCGTGTTTTTTTGCCATGTTATACTCCTTTTGTTGTTTTACACTCGATAATATAACACAAAATAATAAATTGTCAATATTTTATATAAAAATATTTTAATAAAAAAAACCGCCCAAACGGGCGGTTGGATTAAATTATTTTTTTGTTGGCTTTTTAGTGACAGCCAAAACTAATGCACTTATCATACCTGTAATAAACAACACTGACACAACTATTATTAGTTGGTTTGTCATTGTCATAGTTGCTGGTGAAAACTGATAACCAAATTGTCCGATCCAATATAGTAAAACTAGCAAATAACAAAAACTACATAAAATGGATATTGTAGCCACTATATTCAAAAACGTTCTCATTTTAACTCCTTTGATATAACATGTATTATATCATAAAAAGTAACACCGCGCAAGTGGCGGTGTTATTAAACGAAACAAACAAATTATTTCTTTTCAGTAAAATCTGCATCTGTGGTATTATTATCACCATTGTTTGATTCAGATTGTCCTGCGTTTGCCTGTTGTTCGGCCTGGGCGGCTTTATAAACTGCCTCGCCTAACTTCATGGCTTTTTCAGTCAGGCTATCGGTCTTTTCTTTCAGTGATTCCACAGTTGCATCTTCTTTCTTTAATTCAGCAGACAATGCTTCCTTGGCATCTTCAATGGCCTTGCGGTCAGCTTCGGAAATCTTGTCGCCATGTTCTTTTAATGATTTTTCAATACTGAACACAGCTGTTTCTGCCTGATTCTTGGCCTCTACCAATTCGCGTTTCTTTTTGTCACTTTCAGCATTAGCTGCGGCTTCATCAACCATACGTTTGATTTCGTCTTCGGACAAACCACCGTCAGATTTAATTGAAATCGCCTGTTCTTTGCCTGTGCCTTTATCTTTTGCAGATACATGCACAATACCGTTCGCATCAATATCAAAAGACACTTCGATTTGTGGCATACCGCGCGGATTGATTGTCTTCTGCTGTTGAAAAGACTTGTGATTTCTTGGTTGGAATTGTTGTGTTTCTGTCGATTAATCTGGTAAACACACCACCCAATGTTTCAATACCCAATGACAATGGGGTAACATCCAACAATAATACGTCTTTTACATCACCTTTTAATACACCACCCTGGATTGCTGCACCCATTGCAACCACTTCGTCTGGGTTAACACCTTTGTGTGGTTCACGACCAAAGAATTCTTTTACTGTTTCAACTACCTTTGGCATACGTGTTTGTCCACCAACCAAAATGACTTCGTTAATGTCAGATTTAGACAATCCGGCATCGCGCAAAGCCTTTTCACATGGTTCAATTGTCTTTTTAATCAAATCATCAACCAAAGATTCCAATTTAGCACGTGAAAGTGTTGTATTAAAGTGTTTTGGCCCAGTTGCATCGGCTGTCAAGAAAGGCAGGTTAATGTCAGTTGATGTCTTGGATGACAGTTCGATTTTCGCCTTTTCTGCGGCTTCTTTTAAACGTTGCAGAGCCAATTTGTCGTTAGATAAATCAATACCTGTTTGACCCTTGAATTCTTCAATCAAGTATTTCAAAATACGTGCATCAAAGTCAGATCCACCCAATGCTGTATCACCGTTTGTAGATTTTACTTCGAACACACCGTCAACAATTTCCAATATGGATACATCGAATGTACCACCACCCAAGTCGTACACAGCAATTGTGCCATTTTTATCTTTATCCAAACCATATGCCAATGCAGCGGCTGTTGGTTCATTCACAATACGCAATACATTCAATCCAGCAATACGACCAGCATCCTTTGTTGCTTGACGTTGTGAATCATTAAAGTATGCAGGAACAGTAATAACTGCGTCTGTAATTGTTTCACCCAGGTAATTTTCAGCATCTTTCTTTAATTTTGCCAAAATCATAGCAGAAATTTGTGATGGTGCATATTTCTTGCCATCCATTTCAACCCAAGCATCGCCATTATCACCGGCAACAATTTTGTATGGAACGCGTTTTTCAATTTCTTTAACAGCAGGGCTGTCATAACGCAATCCCATTAGACGTTTAATTTCATAAATTGTATTTTCAGGATTTGTTACCGCTTGGTTTTTTGCGGTAATACCAACCAACTGTTCACCACCTGCGGTCAAAGCCACAACAGATGGAGTAGTGCGTTGACCTTCGGAATTTTCAATAATTTTTGGATCTTTGCCATCCATAAAGGCCATCGCCGAATTTGTTGTACCTAAATCGATACCTAATACTTTTGCCATATTTAATGCCTCCTTAAAATATTTTTTCGCTGTCAGTGATATAGTTAAATATAAACTGATTTCAAGTGGCTAAGATGAAAATATTATCGGTATAAAATCCTTAAAACAAAAAACCGCCCAAACGGGCGGTTAAATTCGAAATAAAAATCATTATTTCTTGGCTGGTGTCGCAGCGGCAGCGGCAGCAGCCTTGTTATCAGCTTCTTCTGGCATTTTACCACCGATTGTAACGAAAGCCAATTCAGCTTGGTGTAATCCCAATTCAATACCTTTTGGCAACACCAAATCGGTACCGTGAATCACTTCGCCGATATTCAAGTTTGCCAAATCAACAACGATTTTTTCTGGCATATCATGAACCAAACCGCGCAATGCAACTTTACGAACAGCAAAGTTCAATACACCACCCAACTTCAATCCCTTGGATGTTTCGATGTTTACCAATTCCAAAGGAACGCTAACAGAAACAGGTGCGTTAACATTGATACGTTTGAAATCCACGTGAATAACACGGTCGGACACAGGATGATATTGAATGTCCATCAACATAGCGTCTTCGGTGCCTTTTGGAGTTTCAATTTGGAATAATTTTGTACGCAAACTTGGACGCTTTAACAACATTTCAAAGTCACGTTCGTTCAATATAATCGCAGTTGGATCTTTCTTTTCACCATAAATAACTGCAGGGATGTTTTTTTCTTTACGAATTGCGCGTGCGGCCCCCTTGCCAGCAACGTCACGAAATTCTGCTTTTAATGTAATAGCCATTTTAATTTCCTTATGTTTTTTTGTTAATGCGCGACCTCCAAGGGTGTCGTGCGCGGCATATTATGTAATAAAACATTCGAAAAATCAAGTGTTTTTATAACTTTTTTGCCATTTGTTGTTGCAATTTATATTTTAACAACTCTTGATTTATATTATGAATAAGTTTGTAATGATTTTTGTCATATATTTGTATTAACAAATCATCACCACGTTTAAAACCAACAACAGGATCACGCAATAATATAGTTGTTTCATTAACTTTATTGCCAAAAACACGTAGTTTACCAGTTTTTTCAAAACCCAACAAAGTTACCAATTCAAAATCATGATGTTGATAATCGAATTCTTTTTGCCATGTTGCAGATACTTTTTCTGTCCAATCAGTATGTGGTATAACTGTTTCAGGTACATATATACCCATATCTCCAACATGAATATTTTTTATATCTTTATCATCTATTCTGCACACTTGACTATCAAAAGCTGTCGGTTTACGAAATGGATTCAAATAAACCATATCCATACGGTATAAGTTGTCCCCATTATCATAATTATAATCAACCAACATGGTATAATTAGATCCTGCTGCATGTATAGTTTTCATAAAACATCCTTTTTGTTTATTCTGATATACAAAAAAATTAGCATAAGAACTACTAAAATCAAGATTTTTTGAATTAAATGCGGCACAATATAACAAATCTGGCGCGTCCGTATTTTTTATCACGCAAAAGTGTCCATTTTGTGCTGTCTGGGACATATTCGACATTGTTTTCAATTTCTTGAACAACCATAGTTCCAGGTTTGACGTTTTCTGTCAGTTTTTGAATAAAATCGATACCCAGCTGCGCATCGGCATAGGGTGGATCCACAAAAACCAAATTGACACGTGGACCATATTTCCAAACACGTTCCACAGCATCATTTTTATCGATTTTATATCGCGCCCAGTCTATATTTATACCACCCAAGTTATCCGTTATTGTGCGTATAGATGCATCAGATATATCTGTAAATATAACATTTGAATTTGGATATCGTGATAAAACCTCAATCCCCAAAGCACCACTGCCAGCAAACGCATCCCACACAGACAAACTTTGCCCAGGTTCCAATATACAAGACAAAGTATTGAATATTGCGTTGCGGGCTAAATTTTGTGTAGGGCGGGCGTCTGACGACAGTTTTAGCTTTCGACCGCGAAATTCTCCGGAAATAATTTGCAATTTAGAATCCATGTACTAAAGTGTACAACATGGACTTTATGAATCAAGCAATTATTTTAGCACAAAAAGCTTTTGCACACGATGATGTTCCAATCGGTGCAGTAATCGTGCGCGATGGTAAAATTATTGCACGTGGTGAAAATAGGGTGCAAAAAAGCAAAAATCCAACATTACACGCAGAAGTTGTTGCAATCAACCGCGCGTGTAAAAAGCTAGGCACTAAATTCTTGGACGATTGTGATATTTATGTGTCGCTCGAACCATGTGCCATGTGTGCAACAGCCATTTCTTTTGCACGAATTCGTAATATCTATTTTGCTGCAACGGATGTTAAGGGTGGAGGGATAACTGCAAATGCACGCATATTTGATACAGATAAACACCTGTGGAAACCAAAAATTCAACAAATACCAGAATACTCATATGAATCCGCTGCGTTATTGCGTGAATTTTTTAAACAAAGACGAAAAGCAAAGGCAGGCCAAGATGAATAACAATAACGACCCAAGATTAGAAAAAATGCCAAATCCACAACAAAGTCCTGAAAAGACAGGTGATGGCATTGCAATGGTTATTGTTGTTATATTATTGATTGCAATTATCGCGAATTCTCCAAATAAAAACGCCACGCAAAATAATAATTCTATTCCAGACAGTACAGCCTATGTTGATACTGTTCAAAAACAGGAAAAGGTCACCGATACATCATTGATTGAACATCATGCAAACCCAATCGACAGTCTGGTTCGTGAAATATTTTATACGAAAAATAGGTAAAAAACACCGCCCGATTGGGCGGTTTTTTTATATCAATGATTTTCCTGTCAT
>CACYHY010000049.1 GCA_902774305.1 uncultured Pseudomonadota bacterium | reverse complement strand
AAATCAAGCATTACGCTGGAAAATCCGATGTTTATTGCATGCATACATGATTCAATAGAAGACCCGTGATCCAAATGTAGACTGATTTGTTCTTCGGGGGTTATTTGTGCGCCAGCAATCATTCCCATTAGCATATTATCGCCCATATATTTTAATGCCGATTCGGAAATTGCTATGATGACAGGGCTGTGTGTTAAGCGTGCAGCAGATATGATTGCGGTAATTGTTTCCATGTTATATGCATTAAAGGCCGGAACCGCAAATTTGCGTTTTATAGCAGATTCAAAGGTTTTCTGGGTGTTATTTAGGCCAAAATTGCGGTATTGCATGGATTTTTCTCTCTTCTTTGCTGGGATTGTAGCAAGTTGGGTGTGTTTTGGCTAGATTTTTTTTAAGCAAATACTTGACTATGTGATTTTTTGTGTAATAATCGTATGGAAACGGATGAAAAATCATCTGAAAAACAATATACAAGGGATGTAAATATGAAAAAATTTTTAGCTTTGATTGCTTTGGTAGCATTGGCTGGTTGTGCCAGTTATTATGATTACTACAAAGGCGGTGTTCGTTATACTCAAGATGGCGAAGATTGCATTTATTACAGTGGTGAATTTGCCCGTCATTATTCTCGCGAAGTAAATGCTGCTGACTTGGACAAGAAAATCGTTTACCGCAATACACGTTGTGCTGACTTGTACGCTCGTGATATTGCTGGTCAGGAAGTGCGTCAAGAACGTCGTGTTTTGACACCTGCAGCTGAGGTTTCTTATGTTGAAGAACCAGTTGTTGCACCACGTCAAATTGTTGTTAAACCAGCGTCTGTTAAAAAATCTTGCAGCTGCTGCCAAAAGAAAACAACAAAACAATATGTTATCGTTTCTGATATGTAATCAGAATAGTTGATATTGTGATAAAAACGTCATCATGTTTTGATGGCGTTTTTTGTTTGAAACAGAATGTGATTTGTGATAAAATTATCGTATAAGTTAAGGAGTTTTTCTATGAAAAAATATACAAAAGTTTTGGTGTTTGCTGCGATTGTGGCATTAATTGTTATACCTGCTCAGGCTGCGAGTGGTGGTGGTTTTTCAGTACCACCAGCATTATGCGATTTGGTTGGTCGTATGCAAAAAGTGTTTAAGTTGTTACGAGTGTTGGCATTCGTTGGCGCTGGATTTTATATGGCCGGATGGGCGTGGGATTATATTGTGAATGCCGGTAAAGACAAAGGTGGTTTTTCTATCGAAGATGTCAAAAAGAAAGGAATTGGGTTGTTGGTCGGATTTACATTACTGTTTATCATAGGTATTATTATCTCTGTTTTGTTAGGTGCGACTGGCTCGGATGGAGCAAAGTGCATTGAAGAAGGTTGGGAATAATAAGTATAAGAAAATACAAGAACAGGTGGCAAATGCCACCTGTTTTTTTATTTTTTATCTTCGATGTTGGCTAATGAATATAAAACAGATGATATTAATGATTGATAGGGTACATGTTGTTCTGCGGCCAGTTCTTTTAATTTATCCAATATTGCATGTGGAATACGCATATTTATAACACAGTCTGACTTATTAAAAGTGCGATAGGCCGCATATTCTTTTAACAGAGCTTCTATATTCATAATGAACAATTGTTGCATAACGTTTGGCATATGGACACACCTCTATACTTTGTTCAACACAAGCGTCTTTACGATTGACTATAACATTGTATTTACATTTGTCAATACATTTGTGAATGCGGCTGTAATTACGGCTGTCAGCACTTTTGTGGTGACAAGTGTATATTTTAAATAAATTTGATTTTTGTATTTTTTATTACTAAGATTGTGATGCGAGATGTGTCGCAAAAAGGAAAGGATTTATAATGCTGAAAAAAATACTTTATGGAATTATTGTATCTTGTTTATTGGTATTACCTGGGCGTGCAGAATTGAAAGTTGATATCGTTGCAGGAAATGTCAGTCCGGTGTCTATCGCAATTCAAAAGGTCGAAACTGAAACCGGCGTTTCTAAATCTGATGCAGAAATGGTTCGTAATGTGGTTGAAAACGATTTGAAATCAACAGGGTTATTCCGTATTGTGTCACGTAACGCCTTTCCTGAATTTGTAAAATTTAATGATATGCCTGATTTTAATTTGTGGCACGCGATAAAAGCTCAGGTTCTGGTTCAATCAAAAATGACAAAACAGAAAAACGGAATGTATAAGTTAGAGTTCTATGTTTGGGATTTGAATGGAAAAGAACAGATTGAGGCACAAAGTTTGGCGGCTTCTAAAAAATCTATTCGCCGTATGGCACATTTGATGGCAGATGCTATTTATGAAAGACTGACGGGCGAAGTTGGTTATTTTGATACCCAGATTGTATTTATTGCGGAAACAGGTGATGTTGCAAATCGTGTTAAACGTATGGCGATTATGGACCAAGATGGATATGGTATGCGTTATTTGTCTGATAAAAAGACTTTTGTTATGTCACCACGTTTTTCGCCAAACATGCGAACAATTATCTTTTTGTCTTATCGTGATGATAAACCTATGATTTGGACATTGGATTTAGATAGCGGGGCGCAACGCAAATTGGGTGAATTTGGAGGAATGAATTTTGCACCACGTTTTTCACCAGATGGTGTCCGGATTGCAATGTCTTTGGTTCGTGATGGTGATA
Organism: uncultured Pseudomonadota bacterium; assembly: GCA_902774305.1. Taxonomy (GTDB): domain Bacteria; phylum Pseudomonadota; class Alphaproteobacteria; order Rs-D84; family Rs-D84; genus Enterousia. The sequence goes on along the minus strand of CACYHY010000049.1, from coordinate 1,446 downwards.
CACATATATTTGAATATAATACAGAAACCAAAGAATTGCGTCAGTTGACTTTTGGTCATTCTTTGAATACAAGTCCATCTTATTCCCCAGATGGAACCCAGATTGCATTTAATTCTGATAAATCTGGCAGTCAGCAAATTCATGTTATGGATTTAACCACCGGCATCGAAGAAAGAATTACTTTTGGGGCGGGGCGCTATGCGACACCTGCGTGGTCACCAGACGGTCAATTCATAGCATTTACAAAGATTGCTGATGATACTTTCTATATCGGTATTATGGGGCCAGACGGCAAACGTGAAAAAATCTTGGCAGGTGGTTGGTATATGGAAGCGCCGTCATGGGCACCAGGATCCCGCCGTTTGGTTTATTATGAAACAGAAAAATCTGACGATGGTATGGACAGAATGAGCCATTTGCGCAGTGTCGATATCACAGGTCAAAATCTGTATGATATTGAATTGCCAGATGGTGTAAATGGCGTTGAACCAACCTGGTCACCAAAATTACAATAATATGCGTATGATAAATAAGCTTTTTGTATGTCTAGGTTTATTTATGGCAGGTGATGCTGTGGCTGTGCCGGCAGTGGTAAAGTATATTGTTGATGGTGATACTTTTTCTGCTGGTGTAAAATTACAGGATGACACAGTCGTTTCTGTTCGTGTTCGTATTCGTAATGTTGATACCCCAGAATTGCATGGTGAATGCGTGGATGAAATTGTTGCGGCTAATGTTGCTAAAAATCGTTTGGCTGAATTATTGCCATCGGATAGTATTGTTGAATTAGAAAATATCAAAGATGATAAATATTTGGGTCGAATTGACGCCAATGTCATAGATTCACGCGGGCGCGATGTTGGTAAGATTTTAATTCGTGAAGGCCTGGGACGTGCATATAATGGTGGACGCCGAGCAGGTTGGTGTAAACAAAAAATATAATGCGCGCTTTTATTTTTAAGCACTGTGTTGATTTATTGCTTTGTGAACTTCGTCCAAACTGGCGCTGGATGGTAACAAGTTTTCAAAATATACGTGTGCGGTGCCGGGATGTATTCTGCCGCGTTTTGGCCAATATAATCCTGTATCTGTTCCAACTGGTAAAATTGGCAATTTTAATTCATGGGCCAAGAATAATAATCCGCGGCGCAGTGCAGGGCGGGTGCCTGGTTTAACGCGTGTACCTTCGGGAAATATAATTAAATTTTGACCGTTCATAATTTTATTTGCAACGTTTTCAGCCAATTTGCGCATATTTGTTTGACCACGTTTGCGGTTCACAGGTTGCAGACCAATACGATAAAACGCCCAGCCATAAAAAGGGATCCACATCAGTTCCCTTTTCACAATGAAAAATGGATTTGGAACATGCAGATACAATATCGCTATTTCTAAAATAGACATATGTTTTGCAGCGATAATGGCCTTGCCATCCAATCTGGTATT
>CACYHY010000048.1 GCA_902774305.1 uncultured Pseudomonadota bacterium | reverse complement strand
CCAACATTACTGCGACCAACAAAAGCATACTCTGCAAATTGAGTTTTTGGCAAACTTTCAACAGTTGAAAAAGATCCAACAAATTTAATCATTTATTTTCCTTTCACTAATCTTTTATAGGCTTCCTTTTTAGAAATTCCTGCACGCGCTGCCAAATCCGATGCAGCAGACTTGGTTGATGTTGCAGCAATATCATTTACAATCTCAGAAATTTCATCATCTGTCATTTTTTTATCTGGGGCCGGTGCAACAACAATAACAATTTCCCCCCTTGGTGGTTCTATATTCATTAAGTCTGCTGGATATCCAACAATCGTTTCTTCATGAATTTTTGTAATTTCACGAACTATTGCAATTTGACGTTCTGGCATAACACGCGCCATCGCCGCAATCGTGGTCATAATACGATTAGGACTTTCATAATAAATAATAGTGTGCCTAATTTTATTATCATCACGTAATTTCTTTTCATCAAAAAATCCGCAAAATGTAAATCTGTCTGTCGGAAACCCAGATAATACCAGCGCAGATACCGCCGCCGTTGGACCCGGCACCATAAACACAGGCACCCCTGCCCCACGCGCGGCACGAACAAGACGAAATCCAGGATCACTGACCCCCGGCATACCGGCATCCGTCACCACAGCCACAGCCATACCATTTTGTATTTTTTCTATAATACTATCTACAACTTTTATCTCGTTATGTTCATGGTGAGATATGCACTTTGTCTTAATATCAAAATGCTGTGCCAACTTTGCAAACACGCGCGTATCTTCTGCTGCGACCAGATCCACACCACGCAAAACATCCACCGCCCTTGGCGACATATCAGATAAATTTCCTATTGGCGTTCCAACAATATAGAGTCCTGATTGCATTTTTAATCCTTTTATGATAAAATAATACAAAATAAAATAGGTGTTTTCAATGAATAGATTTTTAACCTACATTTTTACCGCATTATTCCTGGCTGGATGTGCAGGTTCGTCCAAGAATTATGATTGGAATTCCGAATATACCAATGTTCCAACAGGCACACCTATTCAAATGCAGTATGGTTCATACTATTCTGCACAAGATTCTGCCGACACACAGCATAATATTGCCGTATTATTGCCTTTATCTGGCAATGCTGCATCAGCTGGGCGCGAAATCAGAAATGGTCTGGAATTAGCTTTATTACAGCATACACTTAGTAACCTGCATGTGAACTTTTATGATACAGCGGCCAATTCATCAAGCGCGATAAATACAGCATTAGCCGGAAATCCAGAAATTATTGTCGGCCCATTATTTTCCGCAGATGCTCAAATTTTACGCACAACTAAACCAGGTGAAATGCCTGCAATTTCATTTACATCTGATGCAAATGCCGTTGGCGATGGTGTAATGACTGTGGCACTAATGCCAACAAACAGTATTGAATTGATTGTCCGCGAAATGTTTTATGACGGGGTTCAAGATTTTATCATAATGGCACCTAATACAGAATCCGGTAAAATTATGGCTGGCACCGCAAAACGCGCAGCTGAAATCTATGGACCAAATGTCCAAGGTATATTCTTGTATAACGAACGCGATAACGATAATTTAAAAAACATTGCATTGAACGCGTCAATGAATACTGCCAGAACCGCTGCACACAAACGTGCACGCGCTGTATTATCAGATATTTTAACCAAAGAAAGTTTAACTGGCATTGAAAAATCTAACATGTATTATCAGTTAGATAAACTGTCAAAATCTGACACACTTGGCACATTACCATATTCTGCTGTTTTGTTCTTGGGTTCCAATGATGATACAAAAACACTTGGATCATTCTTGCGTTATTACGGTGCAGATTCCCGTTCTGTACACTTTTACGGTACAGCGATGTTGGACGGCACAGACATAGTATCTGATTACACTATGATGGGCACAAAATATGCTGCATTACCCGAACAAAACCAAACATTTGTAAATCTATATCAACAGACATACGATACCCAACCATCACGTTTAGCAACATTTGGATATGACGCTGCACATATTGCAATGGGAACCGTATATTCAAATAAAAATCCAGCCGCATATTTATTAGACCCCAGTGGTTATGCTGGAATGGATGGAATTGTGCGTCTAAAACCAAATGGCGACAGCGAACGCGGATTACGTATATTACAGGTCAACGGTTCTGGAACGCCCGTTGTTGTTCGCAACGCACCAGAAAACTTTATAAATCCAATTTATAATATAGAACAAAGACAAATCTCACCTGCTGGCGAAATGTCATTACAAACACGTGGGATAAATCCAAACGACTTTATAAAAATTCCAGAAAGATATCGCAGTAAATATAAATCTGAAACATATGGTATAAATATGACAGAGGTTGGTCAACCAAAACAACAATCTATTACTGTCATAACCAGTGACAACGAAGATGCCATTGTTGATGAAGATTATAAACCGGTAAAATTAGAATCAATTAATAAAACATTGATTGATTCTGTCGAGATAAACGAATAAAAAAACAAAAGGGGTAAAATATGCTGACACTTATCTTTATAATTCTGAAATTAGCCAAAGTTTTGAACTGTTCATGGTGGTGGGTTTTATTAACATTGGCATTAGATGGCGGACTGTTTGGTCGCATATTTTAATAAAAAATAAATCTTAAAAAACCGACCAAATGGTCGGTTTTTTTATTTACTTTTTCCACCGCTTTAATGTTGGAAATACAGTTTCACAATGATGGCGCATTTCTGCCTCGGACTTCATTCCTGCCTGTTCATAAAAAGGCACATTCATTTCTATATATTCTTGCATAGATACATTATCTTTGAATTCACCATTTTTGTAACAATAAATACAGTAATCAGAATTTTTAGAACCATCCTTTTCTGTTCCAAAAACTTTATCATCATTCATTGGCATACTGCAACTTTGACATATTTTTTGCATGCAATTCTCCTTTATTTTAATTTGCGTAAAACTCTTTTTTGTTCATCTGATATCCGATAAGATTCAATCGCCTTTTGAATAGTTTTGTTATGTGTCCAATTATCTAAAACTTTATTTTCAACAAACGGTAAAACTTCATCATAATTTTTTGCCAAAGCAGTCGCAAAATACCAAGCCCGCATCATATTCACATAATACTCATCTGATTTTATTTTTGCGACCATTTCGGCATAAGATACATCAAAATTATTTTCCAGATAAAATCGCATCAACTGCCCTATTCCGAAACGCACAGTATAAGTATGTTTTGACTTTATCCATTGTTTTATATATTTCAATAATTCATCAGTATGTTTTGCAAAAACGCGTGGCAACAATTGATCACAAGTCGCCCAATTATCTACATACGGCAAAAATTCATTTACCAGTTTTATACAAACATCAAAATCGCAAACACCAGATAAAATAAAAGCATGCAACTGATTTTCTTCAAAATATTTATGTGGCAACCGTTTAATAAAATCGCCTGCTGCATCATCAGACAATTCACGCGCATATTTACGCAAAGCCGGTGTCCGCACCCCAATAACATTTTCACGCACAATATCCGGCATCAATTTAGAATTGAAATCTGCAAACTTTTCATCACGCAAAGAAAACAAATCTGTTTGAATTTTCGTCATAATTAACCTATCTTAATGATAATACATAAAAACTATAAATATTGCAAATTCAAATACTGCATTGTAAAATGACATTATACAAAGGGGTTATTCATGACAGAAAAAGTTTCCGCAAATGATTTTCTTGGTAAAATCGTAACTATAAAAATGGATCGACCAATTGGTGCAAAACATCCAAAACATGGATTTGTATATCCAATAAATTATGGATTCATCCCAAATACAATTTCTGGTGATGGCGAAGAATTAGATGCATATATACTTGGCCCAACCATTCCACTTGATACATTTACTGGCAGATGCACCGCGGTAATCCACAGAACAAACGATGACGATGATAAATTGATAGTTGTGCCAGACGGTCAAAATCCAACAGACCAGGAAATCGAAGAAAAAACCAAATTCCAAGAACAATGGTATAAACATATAATTATCAGACAAAAATAATATGGAATTCCGTATAGATTTTCTAGGATTCGTCTTGGAACAAGTGGTTAATACACTCTATATCTAATTACCCGATGCAAAAAAGAAATTAAAATAGAAATATCTATTTACTATTCTACTTCCCTGCACGATGTATAACGAGCAAAAGGTTCATTCGTTGGTATACCCAAATTATATTGACTGGCAC
>CACYHY010000047.1 GCA_902774305.1 uncultured Pseudomonadota bacterium | reverse complement strand
GTTGCACCGGTTGACGCATGGCGTTATGCTTTGTTGGCATCTGCACCGGAAACAGATGACTCTGACTTTACTGTGCAAAGATTTGCAGAAATTGTAAACAAGGATTTGAACGGAATGCTTGGTAATTTTGTTTCACGTGTATGCAAATTATCTGCGAAAAACTTTGGTAATAATGTTCCAGCAGATGTTAAATTTGATACAGATTTGGCAAATCGCATAAATGAAAAATTAGACGAATTAACAACTGCGTTGGAAAAATGTGAATTTCGTGATGCAATATTCGCATTGCGTTCTTTGTATGCAATCGGTAATGAATATATGACAGAAACAGCACCATGGGGTTTGGTCAAAGAAGGTAAGATGGATGAAGCCGCCGATGTGTTAAATGAATGTTTCCAACTGATTGATTTATATGCACGTGTGTCTGCACCATTTATGCCAGATACTGCCGCCAAGATGCAAAATATATTTAGCATTAAACACGATTTATCTTGGCCGGCATCATTTGAACGCAGAATAGCAGACAACGCCGAATTTACAACACCAGAAAATCTGTTTGAAAGAATAGATGATGACAAGGTTGCTGAATTGGTTGAACGTTTTTCTAACAAAAAAACTGTCGTGCCAATTGTTGCAAAAATCGTGGATGTAAAAAATCATTCTGAACGCGATGATTTGCATATTTTAACTGTTGATACAGGAAGCGATAAATTGCAGGTTGTTTGTGGTGCACCAAATGTTCATAAAGATATGATTGGTGTATTTGCGCCGGTTGGGTGTGTATTACCAAATTCTAAAAAGCCACTTACCGCACGAAATGTTGGTGGCGTTAAATCATTTGGTATGATGTGCAGTGCTGCAGAATTAGGCGTCGGCGCGGAATCAAAACAAATTATTGAACTGGATGAAAATTATAAAATTGGTGATGAATATAAAGGGTAAGTTATGGGCAATAGACATATCACTGAACAATATTATTCTATTCGTGTAAAAACTGATAAAGAAAAAGATTTGTGTATTACAGGCTTTGATGGCACAGCCGAAGAATTGGCTGAAATCATCAATAAATGCACAGATAAAAAATGGCAAAAGGTTCGTGTATATAAATATACACAATGCTTGGATATGCAAAAACATAATGGCTCACAAATAGTAAACAAACGCCGTGCATGTTTAAAAATTGATAGAGTTGGTTGCGGTTCTTTGTGCACCAAAGTTGATGCGGACTTTACAAAAAACGGTGAAATTCCTGCTAACATTCGTGCTTTCTTTGGAGAAAATCAAAAATAATGGCTGACAAAGTTCGTCTTGTATTAACATCTTGTTGTGCACCATGCAGCGCTGGCGCAATAAAACAGTTGGCAGACGGCAATATACCAAACGTGGATGATTTTATCGTTTTGTTTTATAACCTTAAACGAACAAATCAAATATTGCGAAAAATTGGGTGTAAAATATGCTGTTGGCGATTATGACCATGACGCATGGCGCGAGTGCGTGCGTGGGTTAGAGTCTGAGCCTGAACGGGGCGCGCGTTGCAGTAAATGTTTTGCATTTCGTTTTGATTTTGCCCGCCGCTTTGCTTTGGAAAATGGGTATAATGCGATTGCGTCTGTATTTGGTGTATCGCGTTTCAAGTCGCAATCCCAGGTCGATGCAGCCGCAGAACAATCCTGTGGTGAAATTCAATATATACCGGTAAAATGGGATGAAAAATTACGTGTTCTGCGGTTGTGAATTCTCGGTCCGCAAGTGATTAATATTTGATTTTTCGTATATTTTTTCTATAATTCTCTTGAAAAACATGGAGTTTTATATGGATTTTAGTTTGGGTGTTGTGTTTGAATATAATATTAAAAAAGGTGCCATCTGTCAGAGGGGCCAGTTTTCAGATATATTTAATCTGCGTGATATTGTGCAAAATTCTTTAAACTATGATTCTTTTGAATTGATTTTAACCAAAACTGTTTTGGCAAAAAAATCTGTTCAAGATCAAAAACCAGTAGTTTTAGATAGTAAAAAAATTAATATTATTGTTACGGACGAATTAACTTATCCACGTGATGTTCGTAAATTCCTGAAACAAAAATATAACAACATATTTGATTTTGATAAATTAAAATTACCGGCAGATGCCCCCGTATATTTTGGTGGGGTGCGTGAAATAGAAGAACTGGGGGACATAAATCCAAATACTGGCGACAGGACAACATATACGCGTCGCTATGTTGAATGCCGTGAATTAACAGATAATGATATTGTTGTTGATAAAAATTTACTTAAATATTTACCAGTAAGCTCAAATTTGATTCCTTATCAAATAATCAAGTTTTTAGATACATATATAAACATTCATTAAAGGATAAACACATGTCAAACATATTTGTATTTCCAGGTCAAGGTGCACAGGTTGTCGGTATGGGTGCGGAACTTTATAAAAACAACTCTGCGGCACGTGCTGTGTTTGATGAAGTAGATTCTACATTGGGCGAAAAGTTATCAAATATTATTTTTAATGGTCCAATGGAAGAATTAACATTAACAAAAAATGTTCAGCCGGCAATTATGGCAACGTCTGTCGCGATGTATCGCGCATCAGGATTACCATTGGCGGATTATGTTGCGGGGCATTCGCTGGGTGAATATACCGCGCTTTGTGTTGCAGGTGCCATCAGTTTATCCGACACAGCAAAATTATTGCGTGCGCGTGGAAATGCAATGCAATCTGCTGTGCCAGTGGGCATGGGTTTAACATCCGTAGTATTAGGATTGGATGCCGATACTGTTCGCGATATATGTAATGATGCAGGATGCGACATGGCAAATGATAATTGCCCAGGACAAGTTGTAATTTCTGGATTAAAAGAAGCGGTGGAAAGCGCATCGGAAAAATTAAAGGCCGCTGGTGCCCGCCGTGTTATGCCTCTTGCTTTATCTGCACCGGTGCATTGTCGTGTTCAAGAACCAGCGATGGAAGCCATGCGTGCAGAATTTGAAAAAGTTACGGTTTCAACACCAAATGCAAAATGGATTTCTAACAAAACTTGTTCTGTGATTGAAAATCCAGACGAGATAAAAGAAGCACTTATTTACCAGTTAACACATGGTGTGCGTTGGCGTGAAAGTGTTTTAGAAATGGTGAATATGGGCATCACAAAAGCCATTGAAATTGGACCTGGTAATGTGTTGTCTGGATTAATCTCACGCACAACAGACAAAATCGAAACAGAAAAGTTAGAGGCATAATATGATTATTCAAATTAACCAAGTTGGCAGTAAATATCAGGTGATATATAAAAATCAATTTGTTGGTGATTTTGAATTTCTGAAAAAAAATTCGGGCATACAATTCAATAGCCAATGTGGCGACAATTGGATAGAATCCAAGGTTGCCCAGGCTATATATGCATTTTTCGAACAGGGAGTATCTGTAAAACATTCAAATAAAAAAACACAAGATTTTGTTGTAAATCAGTTTGATAGAAAAGATACTTCGTTTACTTTATTGCATACATACAAAAACAAAGTTTGCGAAAGTGATTTAATTAGGCACGGTAAACTAATCGGGACATTTTTCAAGAATCGTAAAAACCTTGTGTTATATGCTTCTGGTGATCCAGATTTATTGGTTGATGTTGCACAGGCTGTGAACGAGTTGGCACAAACATATAAACAAAATATCAAACTCAAAATTAATAGTAAAACTTATACTATTACGCCGGACACAACATATACCCAAACATACAGTATGTGCAGTGATTCTTCTATGAATTGTTATTACAACAAACGATTTGTTGGAACATACAGATACGCAACAAATCATATTGAATTCACACCAAGTAGTACAGCTACGATGCCATACGTTTTCAAAGGTATGATGTCTGTGGCAAAAAAGACCAAACAGCATGTGTGTTATTTATATGAAAACCAAACAAAATCTTTGTTGTTTAATTTATACAGACGTGAATTGATGAGAAAAAAATAATTAAAGGCATAGATAAAATTGTATTTACAGATAAAATAATTGTAAAAAAATTAGAGGTTTAAGTTATGGGTACTCGTAATATATTAAGCAAAAGATGGGAAAATAATGCTGAAAAACAATATGATTTTTATTGGCATGGCGTTTTGGTTGGTTTTGTAATTGTTCCGTTCAACGAAGACAAACCAGTGGATTTTGTTGCTAGTTCTATAATTGATATGAATGTTGCACGTCAATCTGCACGATTTTTATATAAAAAATTTAAGCGTGATATTTCTGTGCAACATGGTAAAAAAATTGTTTTATTAAAATGCGACTATTTTGAAAAAGGCCAAGATAACCATGACCAAATAAAAAAATCATCTGATGATTTGAATTGGAAAATATACAATCATAATAAAATGTACATTGGTAAGGTTGCTGAAATTAAATCTAAACAAGGTCCAGCTGTTGCATTATGTATGAAAAACAATGTCTTTGTAGAAGATGTTATTGATTCAATACAAAGTTTATTGAAAAAACATTCTGTAATACAATTAACAAAAAAAGGTAATTCTGATGAACGTATGGATATAGAAAAAGACACAGAATTGGTTGTTATTGAATATTACCTTGTTAATAAATTTCATATTGAAAAAAGATATAAAACAGTTGAAAAAAAGGCGCCTGTTGTGGCCAAACAAAAAACAAAACCGGATACACCTCGGGGTTCTTTGGTGATGAAAGATCCAATTTTGATGTCAAAAATGTTAACTGTTACATTAACCCAAAAACAAATAAACAATGGTGGTGTTGAAAAGTGGCAACAACGTGCAAACGAACAAATGACACCTATCAAGATATTAGATAGCGATGGTAAAACTATAGACACTGTGTATCCTGAAAACATCGAAAAAATTCGTAATGAACGCATAGAAAAAATAAGAAATATGGCACGCGAAATAGTATATTAAAAACATGGAGAAAAAAATGTTTAGGTTTGTATGCAATATTTATCCTAATATTTCTGAAAAAATTTATATCTCAAAAATGAGAGAATTGGCACAAATGGCAATAGGAGACTAATATGATTATTCAAATCAATCAATATGGTAGTAAATACCAAGTTTTTTACGGAAATCATTTAGTTGGTGAATTTGAAATCTTAAAAAAAGATATGGGTATTTTGTACAAACACCAAAATAACAGTTCTTGGGTTTCATCCAAGGTTGCCCAGGCTATATACTCAATTTTTAACAAAAGTGTTCATATTCAACATTCTGTTGAATATTTGGAAAATTTTGTCGTGAATCAATTTGATAGAGAAGATACCGCTTTTACTTTGTTACATACATATAACAACAATGCATGTGAAAGCACAGTGTTCAGACATGGTAAAAGAATCGGTATTGTTTTCAAAAATCGTAAGAATATTGTTTTTGAACCAATCAATTTTGATTACGAACCCAGATCAATTGGCTGTTTCGATGTGGATGCCGCCCAGGCTGCAAATGAATTGGCAAAGACATATAAACAAAATATCAAATTTAAAGCAAATGATAACAGTTATATTGTGACACCAGAAACAACTTTTATGCAGACTATGAGTATGTATAATGGTTCTGCATCTAATTGTTATTATAAAACAGAATTAGTTGGAACATACAAATATAAAAACGATCACATAGAATTTACACCAAAAACAGGCGTTCCGATGTCTCATGCTTTTCATGGTGGATTATCTTTGGTTGCAAAAACAAATAGAGATGTAAAATTTTTGAATGAAACTAACTTTCGATATTTATTGTTTAAACTATATAAACGCGAATTACAAAGGAAGAAATAAAGGGGGAAACCATGTTCGATTTAAAAGATAAAGTTGTTTTGATAACAGGTGCAACTGGTGGAATCGGTGGTGCAATTGCGCATGCTATGAAAAATGCGGGCGCAACGGTTGTGGTATCTGGTCGTAATGTTGCCAAATTAAATTCTGAATTTGGTGATGAATATATTAAAATTCCTGCAGATTTATCCCAAGATGCCGCAGGTGTTGAATTGGTTATGGACACGATTGACAAATGTGGAAAAATTGATGTTTTAATTAATAATGCTGGAATCACCGCTGACACATTATTAATGCGTATGAGTGATGAACAATTTGATAATGTTATAAACACTAATTTGCG
>CACYHY010000046.1 GCA_902774305.1 uncultured Pseudomonadota bacterium | reverse complement strand
CCGGTTAGATGCCGTTCTGCTGAATAATCCTGATGCTTTATCTAAAATAATCCACCCAGACATAATTTATAACCCAAATAAAGATAATTGTGGTGTGTCATCTTTGACCTGTAATTTTGATTTAGGTTTCGATGTTGCTTTTTTAATTTCAACAGTTTGAACCCCGTTATTTTCTAACCCTGCCAAAACAGTTTCGGCACGTGCAACGACCGTTTCTGGCATGCCAGCCATTTTTGCAACATGAATACCATATGAACGATTTGCAACACCAGGGATAATTTTATGCATAAATATAATTTCGTTATTATATTCACGAACATCAATGGTCAAACAAGACACATTTTTCAGCACGCCATTATTATCATCTGATAATGCCGTCAATTCATGATAGTGTGTTGCAAATAAAGTGCGTGGCGTCAAATCATTCAAGAATTCCAAAACAGCCTGAGCAATTGCCATACCATCATATGTCGCTGTTCCGCGTCCGATTTCATCAAATATAATAAAGGAACGATTTGTTGTACGACGTAAAATATTCGCAGTCTCGGCCATTTCGACCATAAATGTGGATTGCCCAGCGGCCAGATTATCTGATGCGCCAACACGACTGAACAATTGGTCACATATACCGATTGTGGCTTGTGTTGCAGGCACAAAAGAACCCAAATGCGCTAATACAACAATTAGGACCGGTTAATAACGCAATTTTTTTATTGGATAAATTACAATCATTTTTAACAAAGTTATCGCCATGTGTACGCAATACAGCCTCTATTACAGGGTGACGACCACCAACGATATTGAATTCAAAATCAGGTGTTATATTTGGACATACCCAATCATATTCGATTGCGCACATGGCAAGTCCTGCCCAAACATCTAAATCTGCCAATAAATCCGCAGTTGTTAATAAATTATCTGCAATATTGCGAATGTCGGAAATAAAACCGTTTATAATTTCGTCTTCGATACCAGCAGCTTTTTCGGATGCACTGCGGATATCATTATCCAGATCAATCAGTTGTGGTGTCGTAAAACGCATATTCCCAGCCAACGTTTGACGATGTATAAAACCAGATTCTGGTTTCATCATATTATCTGCGCGGGTACTGGGAACCTCTATGAAATATCCTAGTATATTATTGAATTTTATTTTTAGTGTATTGATACCTGTTTGGTTTATATATTCTGCTTGTAATCCAGCAATAGTGTTGCGTGCGCCGTGGGATAATTCACGCATTTTATCCAAAGCAATATCAAATCCATCACGAATAACATTGCCGTCCCTGAAAAATGTGGGCAGTTCATCATTTAATGCGCGTTTTAATTTTGCAGCCAATTCATCGTGTGTTTGAATGGCCCCCAATCGTGTTGCAAAATCATTGTCCAGATTTTGTGCCATCATTTTTGCATTTGGCAAGTTTAACATAAAATCACGAATATGCGCCATATCACGTGGTGTTCCGCGCCCTGCGGATAATCGTGCTAAACTGCGCCCAACATCCGGCATAGAAGCTAAATCATGTGCAACATTTACCAAAATGTTTCTATTTGATACAAAATGGGCAATGTGTGTTTGACGCAATTTTATCTCGGAAATATCGCCGGATAATGCACGTAAATATGCACGAAGTTTACGCGCACCAGCCGCCGTTTTCGTTTTGTCCAACACATCAACCAGGCATGCCCCACCGGCATTTATAGGGCTATCTATTTCTAAACTTTTCCAAGTGGCCGAATCAATAAGTAATTGTGAATCTGACTTAAATTGTCTTGGTGCGCGGAATGTTGTTGCGGCACCACGTTGCGTGTTAAATAAATACCCAGCCAATAAATAAGTTGCATTATCCATATTTTCAGATTGAACAGTGTTTACTGCACCACCAAAAACGCGTGCAACAATTTGCGTTATGTCTGAACGAATATATAATTTTTCATAAACAGGTGTTGTTTTGAAAATTGTACGCAGATGGAAAATAGTATCTTGTTCTGCATATGACGCGGGATAAATAACCTCGGCTGGATTTAAGCGAACCAAATCATCAATCAAATCACCTGTTTGCCCGATAAAAAATTCACCAGTTGAAATATCGCATCCGGCAATATCAAACTTGTTGTTTTGGATTGGAACAACAGCAACCAAGAAATTTGCAGACTTTGGATTTAATAAATTTTCGTCTGTCAATGTCCCAGGGGTTAATACACGCACAATTTTGCGTTCAATAAATTTATGACCGCGTTCTTTGGCTTGTGCTGGGGTTTCCATTTGTTCAACCAAAGCAACCTTGAAACCATTTTTTACTAGGCGCCCAAAATAATTATCTGCCGCATGCCAAGGAATACCACACATAGGGATATTTTCGCCGTCCCCATCTGTGCCGCGTTTTGTTAATACCAAACTAAGACTTTCGCTAATAATTTTGGCATCATCAAAAAAAGCCTCGTAAAAATCGCCCAAACGAAACAATAACAGAGCATCTGGATTTTCCGCCTTCATATCCAGATATTGTTGCATAACAGGGGATAGTTTTTCCTTTGCTGCCACGATATATCCTTACTCTGAAATCTTCAAAGTTTCAATTTTCAATTCTGCTTCTTTTAACAGCTGCTCGCAGTACGCTTTTAATTTAATACCTTGTTCATACGCAGCCACAGAATCTGCCAAAGGCAATTCGCCAGATTCCATTTTTTTAACCAATTCAGTTAATTGTTTATACGCTTCTTCGAAAGTCAGTTTTTTATCTGTATTTTCAGCCATTTTGAAATCCTTTGTATAACAAATCAAAAATACACGATAAAAAGCAAACTTTCAACAAATTTAATAAAAATTTTTTACACAACCCAAACATAAAAAACACCGGCATTTGCCGGTATTTTTTAAACTTTGTGTGCAATCTTTAATACATTGTTTGTAACATATGTTGGGTTTTGTCCAGACTGGACAACATTTTACCACTACCGCGGGCAACACATCCCAATGGCTGATCAACCAAGAATACAGGTAATCCCGTTGCTGCACGAATTGCTGCATCCAAACCGCGCAACAATGAACCCCCCCCTGTCATTGCAACACCCAAATCAGCAATATCCGCAGATAATTCTGGTGGTGTGGCCTCTAATGCTGTGTGAACCGTGTCAACGATTTTTGCAACAGTTTGTGATAATGCTGATGCAATTTGTGATTCTGTAACAACTGTTTCACGTGGTGTGCCTGATAACAGGTCGCGACCTTTTATCTTCATAGACAATTCGTTTGTTTTATCTTTTGGTGCAATTGCGCAACCGATTGTCTTTTTGATTTCTTCGGCGGTGTTTTCACCGATTAACAAATTCTTATTTTTGCGGACATAGTCAATAATATCTAAATCCATTTGATCGCCTGCGGTACGTACTGCATTTGAATATACGATTCCGCCCAAAGACATAACCGCAACTTCGGTTGTACCACCACCAATATCCAAAACCATAGAACCAACAGGTTTTTCAACTGGCAATCCTGCACCAATAGCCGCAGCTGTGGATTCTTCGACAATATATACTTTGCGTGCACCAGCGGCATCGGCGGCTTCTTGTATAGCACGACGTTCCACTTGGGTTGCACATGATGGTACGCAAATAATAATCAAAGGGGCAGCTAATAAATTACGATGATGAATTTTACGAATAAAGTATTTAATCATTTCTTCGGCGACTTCAAAGTCTGCAATAACACCATCGCGCAAAGGACGAACAGCAGAAATTGTGCCAGGTGTACGACCAAACATTTTTTTAGCCTCGGCACCAACAGCCAAAATCTCTTTACGACCCAGTAAGCGATTTTCAGCAACCGCAACAACGGAAGGCTCGTTCAAAACGATACCGCGTCCTTTTACATAAATCAGAGTATTTGCTGTGCCTAAATCAATCGCCATATCAGCGGAAAAGAATTTCATCAGCCAGTTATACATATTGTTCCCCTTCTGCTTTACTTGTTTGAGCAAACTATAAAACGTGATATACAAAAAATCAAGCGATGCCAATAAAAAAATGTTTTTATTTGATTTTACATATAATCTGGTATGATAGCCATTATGAGAAACACTATAAAGAACCATTTAGATTTCAAAACAGATCGCGAATGTCCTTATTCGGCTAATGATTTGTTTTCTGTTCATACCAAGCCGGCAAAATTTGCCGATGACCCGCGTTATGGTCTGGTGGTATCTAAACGCAATTTTCGTTTTGCTGTGCAACGTAATCGGGTAAAACGTCTTTTGCGTGACTGGATACGGTTTGCTGACGAGTATATGTGTGCGGATTTGGATTATGTGTTTTTCGCACGTGTGCCAATCTTGGATAAAGAAGTTACTCGTGAAATTGGCCGTGATATTATGGTGCGTGCGTTAGAAAGTATAAAAAATCAAAATGACAAACGTCAAAAATAAATCGTTTTTCCAAACCGTCGGCATAAGGTTGATAAAGTGTTATCAATCGTGTGTATCACCATTTATTGGTGGACGTTGTGCGTGCCGTTTTACGCCGACTTGCAGCGAATATACGGCGTGTGCAATTGAAAAATATGGTTTTTTTCGTGGTGTGTATATGGGAATGCGTAGAATAGGGCGTTGTCGTCCTGGTGGCGGGTTTGGTTATGACCCGGTACCTTGACTTTTTAGGGATTTGTGGTAAAATCTACTAATAATACGCTTAAAAATGTATATAAAGGATTAGAAAATGTCATTTCGTGCAACCGTTGAATCTATGTCACAACTCATGGATGAAATGGGAATTACAGAACTTGATTTAGAGCGCCAATTTTTATTTGGTGTATATCGTAAACACATTCATTTGTCCAAAGGAACATCTGTTGCTATGCCAACTTTCCCTGCGGATAAAACTGTTAAAAATTCAACTACAACAAATGCTGTTGCCAAAGAATATGCAAATAGGCGACACTGTGGCTCTGGTCGAGGCTATGAAAACATTTAACCCGATTAAGGCAGTTGCCGATGGTGTTGTAAAAGAAATCTTGGTCGCTGATGCCCAGGCGGTTGAATTTGACCAACCTTTGATTGTTATTGAGTAAAAACTATGTCTCAAATTAAAAAAGTTTTAATTGCTAATCGTGGCGAAATTGCATTGCGTATAATTCGTGCCTGTCGTGATATGGGTATCCGTACTGTGGCTGTTTATTCTACGGCCGATAAAAATGCGATGCATACACAATTGGCTGATGAATCTGTATGTATTGGACCCGCGCCATCGCGTGATTCTTATTTGAATGAATCTGCAATTTTGACAGCTGCATTGTTAACTAATTCAGATGCGATTCATCCGGGATACGGATTTTTATCCGAAAACGCTGGTTTCGCACGCAAGGTTGAATCCCATGGTATGATTTGGATTGGCCCCAGCCCAGATATGATTGTAAGGTTAATGCAAAAAAAACTGCGATTGCATGCGGATTGCCTGTTGTGCCGGGGTCTGATGGTGCAATAAAATCTTTGGACGAGGCTAAAACTTGTGCCGATAAAATTGGTTATCCTGTTATGTTAAAGGCGGCGTCTGGTGGCGGTGGTCGTGGTATTCGTGCGGTTATGAAGCCTGATGAATTAGCCGAAGCATTTGCAACAACACGTGCCGAGGCCAAGGCTAGTTTCGGTGATGAAACATTGTACATGGAAAAATTGCTGTTGCATCCACGTCACATAGAATTCCAAATATTGGGTGATAAGCACGGTAATGTCGTTGTGTTGGGTGAACGCGATTGTTCCCTGCAACGTAAAAACCAAAAAGTTATTGAAGAATGCCCAGCGGCAATCCTTTCACAAAAACAACGTGATGATATGATAGAGGTTTGCAAAACTGCAGCTAAAAAAATGGGGTATTTCAGTACCGGTACATTCGAATTTATGTATGAAGACGGCAAGTTCTATTTCTTGGAAACAAATACGCGTTTGCAGGTTGAACATCCTGTGACTGAAATGGTTTATGGAATCGATTTGGTGCGTGAACAAATTCGTATTGCGGCGGGTGAAAGATTGGGATATACCCAGGCAAATATTGTGCCACATGGCCATGCAATTGAATTTCGTATAAATGCCGAAGATCCTGAAACGTTTATTCCAAATCCTGGTACAATATCACTTTATGCGCCATCTGGTGGATTAGGGGTTCGTGTGGATTCGGCCGCGTATACAGGATATACAATTCCACCGACATACGATTCTATGATTGCAAAATTGATTGTGCATAACACATCACGTGCAACATGTATAATGCGTGCAACACGTGCGTTGGAAGAATTTGTGATAGAAGGGGTTAAAACAACAATTCCACTTCACAAAAAGTTGTTAAACAATCGTGATTTTCGTCAGTTGAATTTTGATAATCATTGGCTGGAACATTATCTGTCTAGTGAACCAAATCCAGAAGATGAAATTGTTCCGGAACAAGAAAAAAGTGAAGAAGAATAAAAAAACAAAAAAACCGCCATTTTGGCGGTTTTTTTCTTGATAATTTCAGATTGTGTGGTATATAAACATCTTGTATAAGAAGAGGTTTTTTTATGAGTAATCCACATGTTGAATGTATTATAAAAAATATACACGCTGGCGCAATGGATACAGCTTTAATAAGAGATCACAATTCATCACCATTTCCTGCATCAGATTTTTCAGGATTGTGTTATATCAGAGAAAAGTTAAACCCAGCCAACGTTTTTTATTCTTTAAGAGTAAATTACGGGAAACCAGCAAGACTTTTGATTAAAAATTCTAGTATTTTGATTGAATGTAATATGCAAGGTCTGAATGATTTATGGAATACTATTTCTGAAATAGAAAAACACAATCTTGTCGCGACGTAGTGGAACGAAGACGGATGGCGGATTTTGTGGTATTTTAAGGCATAAAAGAGGTGTTAAATGGCAGATTGTGTTACAGATATAATAAATAAAATCGAAAATGGCACATATAACACGGTATTGATTAAGGAAACGGCTCCTTGTACTGTTCATGGTGATCAATGTGTTGTATTTCCAACATTTCCAGATGCAAGGTTTAAGGGGGCTTGTTTAATCAGATTAACAAGCGACTTTCGTAAAGTCCCTTATTCTATTTTTATACGGGATAACAGCCCTCGTGGTCTTTATCATGGTATTGATGCAAAACATATGCTGAAAAGCAGAATGTTATTGGATGTTAATCCTAATGAATTGAGAGAAATTGATATAAACTT
>CACYHY010000045.1 GCA_902774305.1 uncultured Pseudomonadota bacterium | reverse complement strand
CGTTATCATATTATAGGCGGTGTTTTGTCAGGTGTTTCTGGAACAACACCAGCGGATTTGAATATTCAAAATTTACCAGAACGTATAAAAAATGAAAAAATCACAGAAATAATTTTCGCATTACCAAACACAGTTGAAGGAAAAACAACAGCAAATTATATAATGTCTGTTATTGGTGATGATACCAATATAACATTTACAGAACTTGCATCTGGTGTGCCTTTGGGGGGGGATTTGGATTATATTGATGATGGAACATTGACTTTGGCATTCGGGGGACGTAAAAAATTATGACGGATAAAATCGCATCTTTACCACCTGTATCTGAAATGATGCGCGATTGCGGAATGATTGCAAAAAAGCAATTCGGTCAGAATTTTCTGTTTGATTTGAATTTAACAGGGCGTATTGCGCGCAGTGTGCCGGATATCAATAAAATCCCAGTTGTCGAAGTTGGACCGGGACCTGCGGGATTAACGCGCGCTTTGTTGTTGGCTGGGGCATTGCGTGTTGTGGCTGTTGAAATGGATAAAACCACAGAGCCAATTTTATCACGCGTAGCAGATGCGGCGAATGGTCGTTTGACGGTTGTATTTGGTGATGCATTAAAAACAGATTTTTCTAAATTTGGATTTAATGAATATGCGATTTGTTCTAATTTACCATATAATGTTGGAACAGAACTTTTGATACAATGGATTCATAAAATTGCAAATGGTGAAAAAATAAAATCGCTGACATTGATGTTTCAACGTGAAGTTGCAGAACGTATAATTGCGCGTCCAAACTATGATGCATATGGGCGGCTATCTGTATTGGTGCAATTGGTTGCAGATGCAAAAATTTTATTTAATGTTCCACGTACTGCATTTACGCCTGCACCAAAGGTTACATCTGCTATTGTTCAAATAATTCCAAATCCAGATAAAATAAAAAAATTGGGCAAAATTGAAAATATAGAAAAACTGACTGCTAAATTATTTGGAACGCGTCGCAAAATGATACGTGGAATAATGCCTGATATTGATTGGACAATGTTTGATTTGGCGGGAACCGAACGCGCGGAAAATTTATCACCAGAAAAATTTTGTGAAATTGCAAAAAAAGTATTGCTATAAGTTTTTATGTTTTAGTATAGTGAAATTATCCAGAGGAGAGGGGACCTGATATGATATCACTAGAAGTTTTATTGTTTTTTGCCATTACTTGCGGTTTGGTGTTTCTGTTACGTTCGGCGCGTATTGGCGCATTGGTGGCATTTTTGTTTGCTGGTATCTTATCAGGCCCATACGTTTTGAATTTGTTTGAATTGACTGGAACATGGCAAATTTTAGGCGATTTAGGTATTTTGTTCTTGTGGTTCACAATTGGTTTGGAAATAAGTTTTTCACGTCTTTGGACGATGCGTAACACAATCTTTGGATTTGGTGCTGCCCAAGTTTTAATGGTTGCTGTTATGTTGTTTCCATTTTTGTTTGAATTTACTGGTTGGACTGTTATGGGGGCAATTATGGTGTCTTTGTTGTTGGCTATGTCATCAACATCTGCTGATTTGCAATTATTGGGCGACAGAAACCAGTTAAATTCAAATGTTGGTCGCCAGATTTTTTCTGTATTATTGTTCCAAGATTTACTGTCAATACCATTGCTTGCAATGTTGCCGGTGTTATCTGGTAAATCATTTAATTTAGGTGCAACATTAATAGATGTTTTGGTTTTGTCTGTATTATTAATTGCAGGTGTTGTGATTGTTGGGCGTTGTTTCTTGAACCCTGTGCTTAAAATGGTTTCCAAGATAAAATCCAAAGAATTATTGCTCTTGGTTATAATGTTGAACATAATATTCTGGGCAATAGCATTTGATTGGATGGGATTACCAGCTGGACTTGGTGGGTTTTTAAGTGGTATGTTGATGTCAGAAACTATTTATCGTCATCAAGTTACCGCGGAAATCAGTCCGTATTCTACATTGTTTTTAGCAATATTCTTTATAGTGTTAGGTATGGGATTGAATTTGGATATGTTGTATTCCAAATGGTATTTGGTTTTGACAGGATTAGCCGTATTGATGGTAATAAAGTTCTTTGCAATATTTATGACGGCACGCGTGCGTCATAATCCTGCCCCAGAATCAACATATATTTCTTTATTACTAAGTCAGGGTGGTGAATTTGGTTTGCTGATGTTACAAATGATGCGTAATAATGGTATAGAGATAATTCCTGTGCCATCACAAGAAATTTTGATAGCTATAATTGTGCTGTCTATTATGACCACACCTTTGTTGTTGGCATTGTATGACAGATTGCGCCGTGCTGGTAAAATTATGCAAATTAACACTAAAAATTTGCAAGAAGTACATACTGGTGTGCAACCTGCGGTGATTATTTGTGGTTTCGGACGCGTTGGTCAAATTATTGCGAAATTATTGCGCGAACAGAATATTCCATATATCGCAATTGGTATGAATGTAAATGCCATTATGGAAGGACGCGAAAATGGATTTAATGTTGTATATGGCGATGTGTCCAATATGTCAGTATTACGTGGATTTGGATTAAATTCACGAACAACACGTGCGGTGGTTTTGGCTTTGGATAATTACGATACTGCACACAAAACAATTTTATCTGTGCATACAATTGCACCACGTGTAAAGATATTTGCGCGTGCGCGTAATTTAACAGATTCAAAAAGTTTGTTGCGTTCAGGTGTGTATCAGGCATTTCCAGAAACAATTGAATCATCATTTTTCTTGGGCTATGGTTTATTGGAATTCTTAGGTGTATCAGATAGAAAGATAGAAGATTTGCTGTATGATTTACGTGCAAATAACTATGAAAAACTGGATTCTGATATAACAATGGGCGAAAAGTAAAATAATTATTTTATAATGAATAAAAATGTCCAATTTTTTGGACATTTTTATTTGCTTTTAATGGATAATGTTGCTATATTTTGCAGGCTAGCAAAGGAAAATGTATGAAAACCATTTTAAAATACTTATCCATTATTTTTGGTGTTATATTACTGGATCAGATAACCAAATCTATATTGTTATATTTAATCACAGGAACAGTACCATTGGCGGGGAATTCGTGGTCTGTTGTTGGGTATCCATATTTGATGTCACATGTATTTGATTGGTTTAATATTGTCTTTACTTGGAATCCTGGAACATCGTTTTCTTTGTTGCGTTCTTTGGGCGAGGCGGCACCATGGATTATTGTTGGTGCTACAGGTGTAATAATTGCATTGCTTACTTATTATCTGTTTCGTCGTGCTGGCACATATGAACGGTTGCCTTTGGCATTGATAATTGGTGGTGCCTTTGGTAATTTAATCGATAGAATTCGTTTTGGTGCTGTGATTGATTTCTTGGATTTACATGTTGGCGGTTGGCATTGGCCGGCATTTAATGTCGCTGATATGTTTATTGTAATTGGTGTCGGATTGTATATAATCAATATGATATTTCGTAAAAAATAAAAGGTAAAAAAATGGTTCAATATCTGAATAACAATAATAATTTTAATTCTGGATTTGCAGCGTTTATGGCTGCAAAAAACAGTGGTGAACAAAAACAATCTAAATTTGGAAAGTTTTTGTGGTGGACATTTTTGTTCTTGGTTGCTTGGTGGATTGTTGGATTGTTTATGGATCCACAGCAAAATACACAGGCTGTCAAAACCGCTGAACCATCTGTTACAGTGGATGTGTCCAAGGTTCCAACAACTGCAATATCATCGGATGTTATTTCTGCCAAAGTCCAAGGATTGCGTATATCTGATATAGATTTGAAAAATTTTGTACGTAGTGCCAAAGATAAAAAACCTGTTACTTTGATTGGTGATGGTGGATTTATTGAAGTTGGTTTGACACCAAACGGTACGACCGCGCCAATTGCCACAACTGTGTGGAAAAATTCTGGTGATAATATGGTGTGGCGTAATAATGACGGTTTAGAATTTACGCGTACTATAACGGTTGATAATTATTTAATCAAAGTTACAGATACAATTAAAAATAATTCCAGACATGATTATAATTTTGCGCCATATGCCCGAATTGTTCGTGGTGGTGATATGAACAGTTCTGCAGGTGTTTATACAGGTTCTATTGCGTATGTAAATAATGATATTGAACATAATGATTGGCATAAAATTGATAAAAAATCATTTGCTTATACCACAACGAATGGTTTTATTGGATTCGCAGATCAGTATTGGGAAACGGTTGCAAATTTAGAAACGCCAGACCAAACTATGCGTATAAAAAAGCAGGGTGAATTATATGATGCCGGTGTTGTTGCTGCACCTGTAAATGTTGCTGCTGGTAAAACAGAAACTATAACAACACATGTGTATCAATGGTATCGTAGAAAGTGTTGATTATGGTTGGTTCGGTTTCTTGGCACGACCAATGTTGTGGTCAATAAATGCTATTCATAATTTTGTAATGAACTATGGCTTGGCAATAATTATCTTTACAATTTTGATTCGTATTTTAATGTGGCCATTAACACGTAAATCATATACTTCAATGATTGCAATGCAGAAAATGCAACCAGAATTACAAAAGATTCAAAAACTGTATGCGAATGATAGACAACGTATGCAAATGGAAATGATGCGTGTTTACCAGACACACAAAACGTCACCTATGTCTGGATGTTTGCCAATGTTGATTCAAATTCCAATTTTCTTTGCATTGTACAAGGCGTTATTGATTTCTGTTCAAATGCGTAATGCACACTTTTTATGGATTTCTGATTTGGCAACAATGGATCCATATTTTATATTGCCAATTTTGATGGGTGCAACAATGTGGTTGCAACAATATTTGCAGTCTAACAAGACAGATACATCTAATAAAAACGATATCGCGGCCCAGACAGCCAAGACAATGAAATGGATGCCAATATTGTTCACAATAATGTTTGCGTGGATGCCTGCGGGATTGGTTTTATATTGGACTGTATCTAATATATTTGGAATTGGTCAAATGTTGTGGTTAAAACGCAAAGCAAAATAAAGGAATTCATATGTTAAAAATAATTGAGGCTTTATTTGGTCCACGTGGCACAAAAACAACAGCTGGTGAGTTAGCAGATAAATTCGGCTTGGAATTGCGTGGTGAACGTGAAACGGTTGTTCGTGGTGTTGCGCCAATCGCTGATGCACGGGCAGGGCAATTGGCTTTTTATTCTACTGAACGTAATAGTAATGCATTCAAGATTTTACCAATTGAAGTATTACGTAATACGCGCGCAAGTGTGATTTTGTTACAACCAGAACAAATAGATGATGCCCCAAAGGGTGCAACTCTTTTGGTAACAGATTCACCACGTGGAAATATTGTGAAAATTTTGGGTGAAATTTATCGGGAAAAACCACGTTTTGGGATTAGTCCAGATTCACATGTTGAACGTGGTGTGTTTTTCCGTTCCAAGAAAACAAATTACGTTGGTCAATTTGCGACAGTTGAACGCGGTGCGGTTATTGAACCTGGTGTTAAAATTTATCCAGGTGCCTATATCGGCCGTAATGTAACTTTGGGAAGTGGAACAATTGTTTACAGTGGGGCACATATTGAAAATGCAACAATTGGTGCAGATTGTGTAATAAACGCAAATGCAGTAATTGGTAAAAACGGTTTTGGTTATACTCGCCAAGATGGTCATAATGTGTTTATTCCGCATGTTGGTCGTGTTGTGTTGGGTGACAGAGTGTCCGTTGGTGCAAATACCTGCATTGATCGTGGCGCAATGACAGATACGATTGTGGGCGAAGGAACCAAGATAGATAATCTTTGCCAGATTGCGCATGGTGTTGTCGTGGGTAAAGAATGTTTCTTGGCATCTGGTACAGGATTGGCTGGCGGAACGGTTATTGGCGACAGGGTTTTATTAGGTGGACAGGTTGGTGTTGCTAATGGTATTCATATTGGTGATGATGCCGAGGTTGGTGCGAAAAGTGGTGTGTTCAAAAATATACCGGCAAGCACCAAAGCAATGGGATATCCTGCTGGTGTCGGAACAGAATTTTTCCGTCATTATGCATGGATAAGAAAACATGTAAATAAAGATTAAAAAAAGCCGGTAGATACCGGCTTTTTTATATGAATAAATCCCATGGAACCAGCAATTTTACTTCTTCTTGATTATCGTAAATAATTTCTTCGGATTGATTATTATCAGTATTTTTTGATGTGATTAAATCATTAATTTTTCCACATCCGGAAAGCAAAAACAGAAAACTAAAAAACATAAAGAGTTTCATGTTCCCTCCTACAATGATTATTATACTATTTTTTAATATTTATTGCAATATCGGTAACAATATTAAAATGTTTGCATTTATATATAAAAAGTCGTACTTTAATCAGACTGTCGTTTTACAAAAGGAAAGGGATATGAGTTCGTACGATAAAAATCCAGATATAACAGAAATGCATAAATATTTTGATTTTTATACATATAAAATTTTGCCACAAGTTCAACTATACACAACACAAAAAGCAGATGGTTGTCACACATTGTCACATACTGCATCCATTGTGTTTCGTGGTATAGATTATGCTTTATCATTGGATGAAAATCCAATGCCGGTTGTTTTTGCGGCTGCGTGTCATGATATGGCGCGTACACATGATGGTTTTGATATAAATCATGGTAAAAATGCTGTACCAAATACAAAAAAAATAATGGCAAAATTTTCAGATGTTATAACTGAACCTGAAACAGACAAAATTGTTTTTGCAATTACAAATCATACAACAGGTGAAAAAGCGCCTGATTATATCTCTGCATGTTTATGGGATGCGGACAGAACACGTTTGTCATGGCGATATGGTTTTGATGCAAGATTCTTTAATACAGAACGTGCAAAATACGTTGCATCACACGCATATCAAGATTATATAGCTTTTCAAAAGAAATGTTTCCCAAAACTATTTTGGTCACACGAATATTAAAAAAACACCGGCGAATGCCGGTGTTTTTTTCTAAACGGGCCCCGCAAAATTGTAAAATTTTGTGGGTATAACCCACCGGCGAATGCCGGTATTTTTTTTATGTTAAAATGCTAACTTCATTGCCGTTGATATATATGGTGTTTTAGTGGTAAGTCCGATTGATGTCCATACTTCCAGATTTTCATTATATTT
>CACYHY010000044.1 GCA_902774305.1 uncultured Pseudomonadota bacterium | reverse complement strand
GCAGGAATCATTTTACGGCCCAAAATTATTTCATAAACCTGTTGTAATTCGCCCAATGTGAATTCACTTGGCATCATATCAAACACTATGTCTGTGTATTCGATTTTATTACGCAAACGTTCTATGCCGGTTTTTATAATCATTGCATGATCAAATGCCAAATCTGCCTCGGTCAAAGTTAAATCTTCATTATGCAACAACAATTTGCCGTTGTTATATTCTATACTGAACCATTTTGCATCATGCTTTCCTGAATAATGCAATTTGTTTTTATTTATCAATGCCATATGTGCAATTGAAAAAACACGCGTTCTGGGGTCACGATTTGGCGCATCAAATGTGTATAATTGTTCCAAATATATGTTACCGGTTGCACCTGTTTCATTACGCAATATGCGATATGCTGCATCCAGCGCAGTTTCATCAATTCCTATAAAACCACCAGGTAAATTCCATTTGCCTTTTTGTGGATAATCATCGCGATGTACCAATAAAACGCTGAATAATTGTTTATCTGCTTTGCGCCAATTTTCTGCCACACTGTTTGACACAGAAAATATTAACACATCCGATGTAACTGATGGTCTGTCAAATTGTGACGCATCATATGCGGCCAAAAATTCTGCCTCGGATGAAAATTCGTGTTTGGTGTTTGTCATGCCTTTCCTATTTTGTCTTATACTTCTGTATTTTGGCAATAATCAAAGGCATTGTCAAATCTTTGATTTCATCTGGCCAAGTGCATTTTGTCTGCATATATTCCAACAGAATCTCTGGTTTCCAGTCCTTGCCGGTATATGCACGCGATGCAGCGATTGTATCGCATACCATTTCTTTGACATATTTTTCTGGTATCGGCGCGATTTTGCCGTTTGTTCTGTCCACCCAATATTCCCAATGATGTTTGTTTCGGTTGGTGTGTTCTATCCACGATATAGAATAACCATATTTCTGTTTTTCTATGTTGATTGGCGATTGATTGCCAGCATAAAATTGTCCAAGCCGGAATTCGCTGGGGCGAAATTTTGATAAATCATGTACCAATCCTTGCCAAATCAAACCGTATTCCATACATTCCATAAACACATAATATTTGTGTGTCATTATCTTTTTGAAATGATACCAATAATTTTTTATCATTATTCACCCCTTTGATATTTAACGTTCTCTGGTTTTTAATACCGGTGGCATCTGATCACGTTTGAAAGCCATGGCTTTATATTTCTGTCTGATTTCTGCCATTTGTTCATTTTCGTCCAGCGCACCAGATTCTATCTTTTGCAAAATTGGATCCAACACAGCATATTCTGGCAAAGAATCACTGTCGCGTTGATTTGGTGATAATTCTGCCGATGGCGCGCGTGTAATTATTCCTTGTGGAATAGCCGGATATAATTCTGCCATTTTATAAACCTCGGTTTTATATAAATCGCCCAGTGGCATTACTGCCCCACAAGTATCGCCATATAATGTACAATATCCCATTGCTGCCTCGGACTTGTTTCCACATCCCAACACCATCCAATTGAATTCATTTGAAAAAGTCATACATATATCGCCACGAATTCGCGCCTGGATGTTTTCAACGGTGGTTCTGCGTTGTGGTACAAAAGGCAAAGTTTTCAACGCACAGTCAATACGTGGTTGTATATCTATAAACTGGTGCGGATTGCCAATATTGTATGACAATTGTTTTGCCAATTCTATACTAAGTCCACTTGTGTTTTTTGTTGCCATCATAAATGTGTGCACGTGTTGTGGCCCCAGTGCCTCGGCCGCCAATGCCAATACCAACGCAGAATCCATTCCGCCAGACAGCCCGAATACAACATCGCTGAATTTTCGACTTTGCACAAATTCGCGCAAGTCTTTAACCAAGTTCGCTTTTACTTTTACTATTTTATTAGTTGGACTTGTTTTATGAATTGTTGCAACGTCTGAATCATAAATATAGTTTACAATATCACCAACGGTTTTGATTTTTTCAGCAGCCGTTTGTTCAATCGTTATACCAAAATATTTTTCCATATCTATAATGCACTCAACTTCATCCAAAGAACCCATATTAAAATCAGTAGCCAAAACTGAGTCATTTGTTATTTCTTTTGGTAATGTAAGGTAAGTGCAATATGCACATTTATCTTTAAGAACTTTATAAACTTTCTCTTGCACTTGTTCATAAGTCATTTTATTGTTTGTCATTTTTTATCCCCTTTGTTTTTTCATTTGTTTTGATGTGATAAGTTTTAGCTTTGTTGTATTGAATTCGGAAACAACATCATCTATTTGCTTGTTTATGCCACGACATAAATCTTGCACAACTGTCACATAATAACCGCGATCCAAGTACCCTTTGATTGCATACTTAACACAGAAATCACTTGCGACCCCCATAATATAAACATGTGTATATTTTGCCCTAAAACCAATTAAACTTTTTTCAATTTTTTCTGGTTGTGCCCACACATCAAATTGATTTTTCAAAACATTATCACAAGGATACACCCATGTATTACGTGGTTGCACAGACAATTTCCAACCATGTGTTCTATACAAACAATGTGATGGGAATATTTTTGATTCTTCTGTTTTCTTGTATGTTTCTGCGTAATGCGTATCAAATGTTGCGATTGTTTTATCAAATTTAACATTACGCAAAAATTCATTTGCCGGTTCAATTAAAGATTCTGCGCCAGGAACATATAATTTTCCATCTGGCAACACAAAATCGTTTTGCATATCAACTATGTGTAAAAGTCTACTTTTCATTTTATTACCTCTTTGTTATTTTGTACGTTGTAAAATTTGGCTTAACACCATTTCTGTTTGTTTTTTATAAAGGCTTTGTTCTATTTCGGCGTGATATTCACAAGGATTTTGAATCCGAGAATATTTTTTATTTAATCTGAATAAATGTTCGCCTGTGGCACTCGCAATTTCTTTAACATCGCGGTTCATAGTTTTGGTATCAATTACACCATCATTTACGACGCGAACCATTGGTTTGTAAAACACAGTTCCACAACCATAACGCACTTCTTCCCGCGTTTTTGGATTGATAGCGATAACAGGTGTTTCTAATTGACCACGTAATTCTTGAACAAAACCACACGAAGTAATTACATCACCCATAAACTTGCCATCAAAACCAACCATACGAAGAATTTCTGTGGCCCCTGGGATTGTACGTTTAATAGCATCCCCAGATATTTTCATTTTATCAATACCGTTGATGCTTTTTAATTTATAGACACCGCCCAGTGATGGCTGGTCTGCGGCAGTAACAAGATTTGTTCCCACTGCCAAAATATCGACCTTTGCACCGTTATCCCATAATTTTGATATAGAATATTCATCCAAATCATTACTTGCAATAATTTGGCAATCACGCAATCCGGCTGCATCTAATAATTGACGCGCCTCAATAGACAATTCGGCCAGATTACCGGAATCCAAACGGATTGAATCCAAATGCACACCCGTTTTTTTAGATGCGGCAATCGCATTTTTAACCCCTTGAATTGTATCATATGTATCAACCAAGATTGTGGTGTTTCCTTGGTTATGCAAAAGCCAGTTTTCAAAAGCCTCTGGTTCTGTGTCGTGACGCATAACAAAACTGTGTGCGTGTGTTCCGACCCATCCCAGGTTGTATTTGCGCGCTGCATCGGCATTTGATGTTGTTAAAATACCGCCAACTGCCGCACTGCGCGTAGAACGCATACCATACATATCTTGTGCGCGGCGCAAACCAAATTCCATCACAGGGCGGTGTTCGGCTGCGTTTACAATGCGTGTTGCCTTGGTTGCAATCAAGCATGATGCATTTAATCCGTTCAATATCGCGGTTTCAACGATACCGACCTGCCATTCTGGGCCAGATACACGAACAATCGGTTCATTTGGAAATACCAATTCGCCCTCTGGTACTGCATCAATGGTCAAAGATAATTTTTGATTGCGTAAAAATTCCAAAAATTCTGGTTTGAATGTCGGTGTGCCGTCTTTGTTTTTGCAGTTTGCCAACCATTGAATAGTATCTTCTGAAAATCCGTAATCAGATAACCATTCCAAGAAAGGTCCCAATCCTGCCGATACTGTATATGACCCACCAAACGGGTTTTTACGGATAAACATTTCATATGTGGCTGGTTCGCATGCTTTGCCCTCTAAAAATGAAGTGTGTGCCATTGTCAGGTGATATTTATCCAGCCACATTTTTTCTGACATACTGTCACGCAAAATTTCCAAATATTTATTACGCAAATCATCATCTTTGATTGTGTCTGCGATTTTGAAAAGTTGATCTATTTTATTTGTCATTTTTTATCCTTTTGGTTTTATCTGGTTTTGTTATTTACAAAATGATAATAACATAATGATATTATTATTGTCAAGATGTTATTATCAAAATGTTAAAAACAATATAAAAACACAGTAAAAACAATGGATAAAATTTCGCATGTTTTTTATAAATCGATTCGAAAAATTAAAATTCATAGTCTAAAAATTTATTTTCAATACTAAAAAATGAAAAATAATAGCAACGGAATAATATGGAATATTTTTGCTAAAACAGTTCGTAATTTTACCTGATTTTTCTCGTCTACACCAAGTCTACACCTTGGCAAAAATTGCCCGAAAAGGCGGATTGCTAGGGCAGACAAAAAATCTTTGTAAAATGTTTAGAAAGTCCTTGACTTGTGCGGATTTTAAGTATATTATATGCCTCGTTATTCGGGCATAGTTCAGTCGGTAGAACAACGGACTGTTAAAGTAGCAGAAGTTCTTAGCACTTTGGGATCGAATAGCCCGAAAAAATCGCAGATTTCTGCGGATTTTTTTTGCTCAAATTTTTACAATTCTGATATCATACATGATATCTATGCCCCAGCATATTAGGGCGATAAGTGGCAATAACTAGCACCAAATTTTGATAAAAACACATATTGACATACGGAATAGCCTGACATACGTTTTACATACGGTAAAAAATGAGCTATTTTTTCAACATTTTTAGGCACCACTTTTGATCATAAAAAACGGTGTCATTTTTTAACATTTAAAAACATCATATACAGGAACAAATTGCCGCATTTTTTTGATATAAAAAATCCGCGGAAACCGCGGAAATCTTGGCTCGGGCAACTGGACTCGAACCAGTGACATACGGATTAACAGCAAATTAAATTGGCGACTGTTATACCCTCGCAACACAGCGGAAATCTGGGGTTTTTCTGTATGTGGCCACTACAAGAAAACACGAAGTGGTGTAGAAATATGTAAATTTATAATTGGTCTAAAGTATATTTGAATACCCTATCATCAATGTATTTTTCACGATTTTTCAATAATGAAATAATTTATTAAATAACTAAAACTTCCCATAGCAAAAATGGGCTTCGTTCCTTGAAAACTCAATAATACAGGTAATCAGATAGTGTATTCAGGCTGCCAATGCCGCTTTCGT
>CACYHY010000043.1 GCA_902774305.1 uncultured Pseudomonadota bacterium | reverse complement strand
TTTACAATTTCAACATATTTTCCAGTGCACATTGGCAGTTTGTCGCAAATCTCCAGGCGGAAAACCAACCAATTGCCACAGGATTTTACATTTCTATTGTTGCTGCTGTATTGTTATGTATTTCTGGACTGTACATGCTTTTACGCCCGCGTTTCAGAAAAATAAACTTTAACCCCACACCACAACCGACCAAGGTTGAACCAGCACCAGAAAAACCACAACCAATTGAATCTGTAACGGCACAAACGATGCAACGTCCACCACATTTACATATACAGCCTAACCATCGTGTTATCCCCCCGAAACAACCTATGGTTACCCAACCGACAACCACAAAAATCGAACCGCAATACACACAAGAAATGCAGGAAATTTTTGAAAAAGGACACTACAGAGTATTGGGTTCCAAGATAATTAGTAAAGTACCTTTATCATTGATTGCATTAGGTACAAATGAAACTTTATGGCTGGGGGCTTATAATATATCTCACGAACAGATGGTTGATACGATATTACAGTTCAAGACATTATTCAAAGAAACCTTAGAAGATATTGACATTGATATAAATGCGTTTATTATAAAACCAACAGACGACACACCCAGTGATGCGATATTAGACCTTGCTTCGATTGATGAATTATCAACAATAATCGAAGAAAATCCTAATGCAGAAGAATCCGAGGCAGATAAAGAATCTGGAAATATGGATGCTTTTGCAGGCTATATCGAGACCGTGTTGACATATTTGGGAAATAAATAATGAAAATATCTGAAACAAACGCAATTGCCCGAATATCCGAATTAGGTATGGATGATATGCCATTGGTTGAATACACACCAGTCCCCACAAAATTACCGACAGATTGGTTTACAAAATATCGTGAGTTATGCCATAAATTTATGGAATCTCTAACTGATTGTGCTACAGAAATTGCATTTATGAACTTATCTCAAAATGAATTTATGGCTTTGGTTACAGGTCGTGCATTACCCAGAAATACATCCATTCGTTGGCGTATACCAATTACATTGGGTGGTGAAATGAAAATTGAAAACATGTTTCTATGCCGTACTTTTCCGCATTCACACAGACTGGATAGATTTATACTGGAACAAGCTGGCAATGACACATTATGGTTACCAAATCCTGCACGTGCAATATATGTTCCAACACATACTGCAAATGGTGGTGCTGGTGGTAATGCGACCTCAGACAGATTGGCCCAGATGGCTGCACAAATTGCAAACGATAATTCTTTGGGGTAACAAATATGAATCAAACAGAATTTCTCAACACAATAAAAACAAAAGGTGCATTAATTTGGGGACCTTCCAATGTACGTGCAATTGAGTATGCAAATTCCAGTCTGCAACAAAAAAAATGCGCAATGTTACCAAACTTTATTATAAATTTATACACCCAAACAGGCGGAATAAATCTGGGTTCAGGATATGTTTTTGGTCCCACAGAATTACCAAATGGAATAAATTTTCCAATTCCCAGCATCATTCAAGTTAACGATGAAATTCGTAACATTCCATCTATGCGCAACAAAACCTTATTCGCCAGAAATGATTTATTTTGGTTTGCATTTGATGCATTTGGAACATGTTATATGTTAAACAATTTGAACGGCGAAATTTTACGCAAATATGACGATCCTTATCGTGCATTATACGATTGCTTAATGGGTGGAAAATTATGAAAAAAATATCTGTATCATTATCTGGTCACCAAACCAGTATCTCGCTGGAACCTGAATTTATAGCTGAGTTGCAACGGATAGCCAAAGATAAAAATACATCTGTATCTGCTATAATATCCAATATAGATGCATCCAGAAAACCGAACGAAAATTTATCATCTGCCATTCGTGTTTGGATATTAAAAACAATCAGGCATCAAAATTAATTTTCTTTATCTGCTCTATACGCAAGAAATCCGCCTAAAAAAGCTATAAGCAATATAATTATAAACCATGCATCACGTCCAAGCAACCTATATAAAGTCATATGTGATCCATGCACATTTCCATCCAATACACCAACTTGCCCTATTGGTAGACTTGATATAATTGTGCCATCTGCACCAACAAACGCACTGATGCCAGAATAGTTTGCTCTGATTACAGGCACCCCTGATTCAATGGCTGCCCTGCGTACCATATCAAGGTGTTGATATGTTCCTGGTGTTTTTCCAAACCATGTATCATTTGTAATATTTATAATTGCATCAACATATTCACCACCAACAACAGCATCAGAAAAAATTATTTCGTAACACACAGCCGGCGCAAACATAAAACTTTTACCCTTTTCAAATTTTCCGACCATTACCCGCATACCATCACCTGGTGTCAAATTTGCAGGCGCAGGAATAAATTTAATTGGTCCATATTCGCCAAATGGTACAAGGTGCGATTTATTATGAATATCAATTATATCACCATTAGCATCTGATAAAACTAATGAATTATATACATTGCCGTATTCATATACAGTTGCACCAACAATAACTGATTTTTTTAATTCCATAGATATCGGCATAGTATCCCCTGTTTTTTTCAAAACAAATGGATATGCTGTTTCTGGATATATAACCAAATCTATATCATCAACATTGCCAGCCAATTTGGTTAACTCGGCAACACGATTTTTGGCCTGATTTAATGCATCCTCACGCGATAACAAAATCTTTTTTGCTTGCGTGGTTACCGGCTGCACAATACGAACATTAATGCTGTTTTCTGCACCAGCAGATTCTTTTATATTTTTATAACCAAACACCCCCCCCAACGCTAATAAGAAAACAAAAAACAAAAACACAAATCTATGCAACTTGTTCTGTTTTTCATATAAAACCTGCACCACGCTGGATATCAATCCTATAATAACAAATGTTAATCCAAACGCCCCAAATAACGACATAGAATTAGAAATAATAGGACATGGCAATGCTATATTAGAAATAGGATTCCATGGAAATCCCGTAAAAATCCATTCGCGCAACCATAATACAGATGTCCACGCAGACGCAAACAAGAAGGGTTTTACCGCGGATTTAATGTATATACACTTTGTCAATACAAACG
The DNA here is from genome assembly GCA_902774305.1 of uncultured Pseudomonadota bacterium. Lineage (GTDB taxonomy): Bacteria > Pseudomonadota > Alphaproteobacteria > Rs-D84 > Rs-D84 > Enterousia. The sequence goes on along the minus strand of CACYHY010000043.1, from coordinate 2,755 downwards.
GAATTGTGAATATTAATGCGCCAAACAAGCCTATACCCAATAATATTGGAATCGTCCAAACAGCAAACTGCTTTGCTAATTCCGGCACAACATAAATCGAATTAGTCGTCCACCAAAACATCGATATTGCATACATTGCCCCAAATGGAACCGCACGCCACCAAGCAGTCCAAAAACTAATTTTTTCATTACCAGCACACAAAATCCAATACGCACCAGCAATAGACAAAACCGTTATCCACCACATATTAAATGGTGCAAACCCGAGTGACGCAACCCCACCAAACAATGCACATAGCGCATATTTCCACCATGAAAATTTAACATCATCTTGATACGGATTTTTTATTCCTAATTTTTTCAGAACAGCGATTTCTTTTGCTTCCATAACTTTAGCCTGGGCATCAGTTAAATGATCATATCCCAATAAATGAAACATACCATGAACAACCATATGCGCAACATGCTCTTCAACAGAAATTTTAGCATCTTTCGCTTCGCGCATAACTGTATCTAACGATATATAAATATCACCTAATAAAATATCATCACCCAATTCAAAAGACAAAACATTTGTTGGCTTGTCCATATTTCTATAAATTTTATTTAATGCATGAATTTCCGCATCATCAACCAAAGTGATAGACACCTCGGCATCTTTATATTTTTTACCAACAACCATATTTGCAATTTTTGCAAAATTTATATTATATTTTTTCCAACGTTTATCGTTATAATTTACACAAACTTTCATCTTTTGCCACCTATGACAATTGTATTATTTATGCCCTAACCCAGATTTTTTTGCAATTTTTGAACGCACGCTAGAATAATTAGGTGCAACAAAAGGATAATTATCTGGCAAATCCCACTTTGCGCGATATTGTTCTGGGGTCATATTAAATCTGCGTTTTATATATCTGCGCAACATGATATGCCACGTCCCGTCTTCCAGACACTGGATTCTGCCTGGCTGCACAGATTCAGCAATTTGTTGAGGCGTTACAACAGTTCCACGCAAAGTTGCGCGCGCAGCATTAACAGCATCAGTCATAGAAAGTTCCGGATTATTCGCCATTGCCGCAGCCGCCAGATTTGCAACCGCCAATGTAAACTCGCTACTTTTCATATTATTTACCATTTGCCAAAAACCCTTTTATTTACTACAATTATACCACAAATAAACAACAAATAAAATTAAAGTCAAATAAATGAAAGATTTGTCCAGACCACTTGCCGATGAAATGCGCCCAACTACAATTGACGAAATTGTTGGGCAAACTAATTTATTGGGCGAAACAGGCCTTATTCGCCGCATGGTCGACAATCATAAATTATCAAATATTATTTTATGGGGACCCCCAGGATGCGGTAAAACAACCATAGCACGTGCATTAGCCAAATCCGTGGATATGGATTTTGTCCCAATGTCTGCCGTTTTTTCAGGTTCATCTGATATAAAGAAAGCAATGGATGCCGCGCGTATGAATCGTGAAATTGGACGCGAAACCTTGTTATTCATAGACGAAATTCATCGTTTTAATAAAACACAACAAGATACCCTTTTACCATATTTAGAAGACGGCACCGTTGTATTTATTGGTGCAACAACCGAAAATCCCAGCTTTAATCTGAACAACGCATTGTTATCACGTTGCCACATTGGTGTTTTGACTGCACTGGGTAGCGATGATTTAATGACTTTGATAGAACGCGCAGAAAAATTTTTAAATAAAAAATTACCATTAACTATGGATGCGAAAATCCACCTTGCCCAAATGGCTGATGGTGACGCACGATTTTTATTGAATACGATTGAATACATTGCTAATGCAAATTTCAAAAAAGAATTAGATTCTGATGCATTGGACGGCGCAATTCAAAAACGCGCACCATTAAGCGATAAAACAGGTGACGAACATTACAATCTTATCTCTGCTGTCCATAAATCTTTACGCGCCAGCGATACAGATGCGGCATTATATTGGGTTGCACGTATGATGACATCTGGCCAAGATCCAAAATATATATTCCGTAGATTAACCAGATTTGCAATGGAAGACATCGGCCTTGCCGATCCAAACGCATTACAAATGGCAATCGCTGCCTGGCAAGCCTACGAAAGAATGGGCAGTCCCGAAGGTGATATTGCATTAACCGAACTGGTTGTATATTTAGGCACTGCACCCAAAAGCAATGCATGCGATCGTGCAATACACGACTCGTATACTGTTGCAAAACAAACCGGCAGTCTGCCCCCACCAAAGAATATTTTGATGGTGCGGGATATATATACGAACCCGATACAGCATCTGGATTTTCTGGTCAAAATTGTTTTCCTGAAAACATGCAACGTTTACGTCTGTATACACCTGTAGAACGTGGCTTTGAACGCGAGATAAAAAAACGTATAGATTATTGGGATGGACTACGCGAAAAAATGAATAAAAAATAAAGTGCTTTATAAAAGCACTTTATTTATTTTTAGAACAATAAATTCAGCTGTAATCCAATCATCGATTCACTTTCTTCGTATTCATACGAATAACTGGCTATATATTGTGTACGACCAAACTGGCGCAACAACTTGAACCTTAACCACTCTTTATCAAAATCTGGGTTGGTTGCTAATCTGGCATCAAACGCAATACCAAAGCGCCAACCTTCAACCATACGGAAATAAACTTCTGGAATAAAATCTAACAAGGCAATTCCGTTTGTGTTATCAAATACCCATGTTGATTTCACAGTTCCT
>CACYHY010000042.1 GCA_902774305.1 uncultured Pseudomonadota bacterium | reverse complement strand
TATCGTGGTGAACGTGCGCAACGTGGACGGTACCGTGAATTTTACCAGATGGACTTGGATATTATGGGGATAAATACTTTGTCGACTAATTATGATGCAGAAATTATTTCTGTTATTGGTCGTGCATTGGATTCTGTGTCTGAATTTATTGGTCCAAACGAAGTTCGTGTTGGTAGTCGCCCATTCTGGGATGCTGTTTTTGATTGGTTGGAATTGACGGCTGAACAGAAAAAAGACATCTTTGTTTTGATAGATAAAAAAGACAAAATGGGTGACGAAGACTTTGCCGAAGGATTAAAAGATACCCTGAATAACACAAATAAAGAGAGTGTTATAAAATCCGTATTTACAGATGGTTATAAGAACTTCTTGAACAAATCTGACAAGTTGGATGCGGCGATTGATGAACTTACAAAGTTTATGTCTGTATTGGATGGTATTGGTTTTCGAATTTAAGTTACTTGATCATCCAGAATTAGGAACGGCGGCTGGGGGTGGTCGTTATGCTGATTTGGCCGAAAAGTTTTCTAAAACCAAGATTATTGGTGTTGGAGCGGCAATTGGTTTTTCCAGAATATTTGCTGCTATGTTAGAAAACAATCAAATTGATTTGTCTCGATTTGAAAATCCAGTGGATGTTGCAGTCTTGGTTATGGGCGATAATAATGTTGCATATGCATCACGTGTTGTGAACGAATTGCGGGATGCTGAAATTGCGACAGTATCATATTTGGATACAGATAAAAAGTTCAAAAACCAAATTGAGTATGCTGACAAAATTAAGGCTAAAAGTGGTGAACAACAGAATTTGTCTGTATCGGATGCTATAAAATTGGTGAAAAAGGTGGCATAATATGATTATCGAGGAAAAATTACGCGATATTCAAAAGCGCGCAGCAGAAATAGAAGGACAAATGAATTCTGGGACAGTTTCTGGTGATGAATTATCGAAATTATCCAAGGAATATTCGCGTTTGTCTGAGTTGTTGCCGTTGATTAGTGAGTATTTTCAAACTGTGGCTGGTATAAAAGATGCAACCGAGATGCAAAATGATGCGGAATTACGTGAGATTGCATCTGAACAGTTGATAGAATTGAACAAAGCCTTGCCTGATATAGAAAAACGGTTACAGATTGCCTTGCTTCCGCGTGATGATGCGGACGATAATAGTGTGATTATGGAAATTCGTGCTGGTGTTGGTGGTGAAGAATCTGCGCTGTTTGCAGGGGATTTGTATAATCAATATAAGTCTTATGCTCTGCGTAAAGGTTGGAAGGTTGAGGTCATAGAAGAAAACCCAACATCTTTGCATGGATATAAAGAAATTGTTTTCAAAATTGATGGGGTTGGGGCATATGCACGTATGAAATTTGAATCTGGAATTCATCGTGTCCAGCGTGTCCCAGAAACCGAAGCTGCTGGCCGTATTCATACATCGGCGGCATCAGTTGCTGTTATGCCTGAAGCAAAGGAAATTGATGTTGTAATCGAAGACAAAGATATTCGTATTGATGTTTTTAGGGCATCTGGTGCAGGTGGTCAGCACGTTAATAAAACGGATAGTGCTATCCGTATTACGCACTTTCCGTCTGGCATAGTTGTGACGTGCCAGAACGAACGTTCTCAGTTTCAAAACAAAGCATCAGCTATGGCGGTATTGCGGTCAAAATTATACGAAAAACAAAGACTTGAACAACAAAATGCAAGTAATAGTTCAAGACGTTCTATGGTCGGGTCAGGGGATCGTAGTGAAAAAATTAGAACGTATAATTTTCCAGAACAGCGCGTAACCGATCATCGTATTAAACTCACTTTGTACAAATTGGATGATATTTTGGCGGGAGGTGAAGGTTTAGACGAAATGATTGATGCATTAATTAGTGCTGATCAATTAGAACAACTGGCAAATATGAATTGAAATATGTTGCCGTTCTGTGATATGATTTAATTCATGATGAAGAAAACAAAAATTTTATTAGATAAACCGATTGTGATGGTTGGCTTGATGGGGGCTGGCAAAACATCCGTAGGGCGTGCGTTGGCGCGGGCGCTGGGGATACCGTTTGTTGATTCTGATAAAGAGATTGAGGCTGCCGCTGGTGCATCGGTTGTTGATATTTTTTCTATGTATGGTGAACAAGAATTTCGGCGTGCTGAAAAATCTGTAATTGAACGGCTGCTTGATTCTGAACCAAAAATAAAAGTGATTTCCACGGGCGAGGGGGCATTTATTACCCCTGCGGTGCGTGAAATGGTATTGAAACGTGCCGTCAGTATTTGGTTAAAAGCTGATTTAGATTTGTTGGTAAAACGTACTAATTTTCGCCGTACGCGCCCACAGTTGTTAAATAATGATAGCAGGGTGATTTTGTCGCAACTGATAAACGAACGGTATGATACATATGCTATGGCGAATATAATGGTTGAAACACATGATGAAAGTTTGCGCAAAACGCTGGATGCAGTGTTAAAGACATTGGAACAGTATCAAAAGACAACAAAAAAGGGCGAATAAACTTAAAAAGAATAGAATTTGATAAAAAACCGGTGGTAAAACACTAAAAACAACAAAACAAAACAAAAAGGATAGAAAAATGGGTATGCTTAAAGACTTTAAGGCTTTTATTAATCGTGGTAATGCAATCGACATGGCTGTCGGTATCATCGTTGGATCTGTTATGACCAGCGTTGTAAATTCTTTGGTTAAAGATGTTATGATGCCACCAATTGGACTTTTGATGGGCGGAATTGACTTTTCTGCTTGGAAAATCACATTGTGGGGTGATTCTGCTATCAGTATCGGTTTGTTCTTGAATGCTTTAATCAGTTTCTTGATTACAATGTTTGCGGTATTCTTGGTTGTGCGTATTGCTGCCAAGGCACGTGCCAAGGCACCTGTTACAACACGCGCTTGCCCATATTGTCAGCAATCTATCAGTAAATTGGCTATAAAATGCCCATATTGCTGTTCTGCTGTAAAGCCAGAGGAAATCGGGGCAGTGGAAGAGGCTGAATTAACAAAAGGTTTAAAATCTTTGACAGCAAAAGTTGGTAAAGTTGCCAATGCTGCAAAAAAAGTTGCCAAGATTAAAAAATAATTTGGCGCTACAAAAATCTATCGCACCAGTTATGGTGCGATATTTTTTTATGAAATTTTGGTAGGGCGACAACCATTGGGGGAGTGGTTGTTGTATAAAGGTTTTTGGATTAACAAAAGGCGCATAATGTATATTATGTATAGTTTAGAATTATTCGCTAGCGCTCATATGTTCCTAAACTATACATAATATAAAAGATGTGAAGTTTATTGAAGTTTATTGCTGCTGAAATCTGGTGTGTTTTGTGATTATAATGGCGGGTTTTGGGGTTTTGTGGCTGTTGGTTGGTTTTTATGTTCTTGGTCTTGTTTTGCCGTTTGGTTCTATTTTTTGTTAATCAATTCTCAGCGACCTGACCTTATAATTATATGGTTTGGTTTAATGAGTGCCTTGAAAAACGGTCTGTTCTGGACACTCTGGACGTCCAATTATATGACTTTTAATATTTAGCTCGCTGAAAATCGATTGGTGTTTTTCGTTATTTTCTATATATGATAGAAAAGGGCTAAAATTGCTAAAAAATCGCAGAAATCTGGCGCAGGGCGGTTGTTACAAAAAATCAAAATTAGCACCCTGTTCTGTTAAAAATGGCGGATTTCTGCGGGTTTTGTGGTGTTGTTGTGTTAATGAATTTTTCATTATTGTGAAGATTTTTATTTACAGAAATTTTTCGAAAAAATTTCAAATTTTTTTCTTTGAATCATATAAACATATGATGTGTAAAATATGTTATTTTTCGAATATGTGTAAAAACGCCAAAAATAGTGTTTTTGGGTGGGTTTTAGGCCGAAAATTTACGAAAATCGCCCTATTCTGCGCTAAAAATCGCAAAAAGTGGCGGATTTCTGCGGTTTTTACGCTGTTTTTTGGTTGTAAAAAACGCATTCCCCTGCCGTAAGGGGTATTTTTTAGTTCTTTTAGCTATAAAAATCTTGAATTTATTAGTAATTCCGTATAAAATTGTTTGGCTGAAATGTACCTAAAAGGAAAAATAATGACTGATGATATGAAAAAAGTTCAAGAACGTGAGGCTAAATGGCAAAAACGTTGGCGCGATGCAAAGGCCTTTGTGCCAAAAAATGATGGTTCCAAGCCACGTTATTATAATTTGATTGAATTCCCCTTCCCCAGTGGTTCTGGATTGCATGTCGGTCATATGTTGCCTTATACAGGTATGGATGTTATGGCGCGTTATAAGCGTATGTGTGGTTTTGATGTTTTATACCCTATTGGATATGATTCTATGGGAATTTCTTCGGAAAAATATGCCACAAAAATTGGTAAACACCCCAGTGAATCTGTGGCTGAATTGATTAAGGTGTTTGAAAAAGATATTTCTATTATGGGATTATCTTTTGACCCTGAATCTAAAATTGCAACATCGGATCCTGAATATATTAAATGGACACAATGGATGTTTATACAGTTTTTCAAGGCTGGTTTGGCTTATAAGTCTGAATTACCGATGAATTGGTGTCCAAATTGCCGCACTAACCTGACCAATGAAGAATTGGAAGATGGTTGCTGTGAACGTTGCCATGGGCCTGTTGAAAAAAGAATGAAATTACAGTGGAATCTGGCAATTACTAAATATGCAGACCGTTTGATTGATGATTTAAGTTTAGTGAATTATCCAGAACGCGTTAAAACGCAACAGATAAATTGGATTGGACGTTCTTATGGCGCGGATGTTGATTTCCGTGTTGGTGACGATATTATGACGGTTTACACGACCCGTGTTGACACTATTTTCGGTGTAACATTTTGTGTGATTGCGCCTGAACATAAATTAGTTCAAAAGTGGCTTGATGAAGGTCGTATTAAAAATGCTGATGCTGCGAAAGAATATATTGCCGCGGCACGTGCAAAATCAGAAATCGAAAGAACTGATGTTACCAAAGATAAAACAGGTGTTCGTTTAGATGGTGTTATGGCAACAAATCCATTTAATGGACGTGAAATACCAATCTTTATATCAGACTATGTTTTGGCCGACTATGGATTTGGTGCAATTATGGCTGTACCGGCACATGATTCGCGCGACTGGGATTTTGCAAAGAAATTTGGTTTGGAAATAATTCCAGTGCTGGCTGGTGGCGAACCTGATAAAGTTTGGGAAGGTGATGGCGAACATATCAATTCTGAATTCTTGAATGGTATGGGCAAAGAAGAAGCAATTGCCGCCGCAATTAAATATGGGTCTGAACATGGTTTTGCCAAAGGTACAAAGAAATATAAACTGAAAGACTGGGGTTTTTCACGTCAAATGTATTGGGGTGAACCAATTCCACTTGTTCATTGTGACAAATGCGGTTGGGTGCCAATCGATGAATCAGAATTACCGTTGTTGCAACCATATATGTCTGATTATAAACCAACCGAAGATGGCGAAAGTCCATTGGCACGTGCCACCGATTGGGTGAAAACAACTTGCCCAAACTGTGGCGGTCCGGCACAGCGTGAAACAGATACTATGCCACAATGGGCGGGGTCTTCTTGGTATTTTATGCGTTATCTGGATCCGCATAATGATAAAGAATTTTGCACAATGCAACAATTAAAGGACTGGATGCCTGTTGATCATTATAACGGTGGTATGGAACATACTACGCGTCATTTGTTGTATTCGCGTTTTTGGTACAAGGCATTATATGATATGGGTTTTGTCCCTGGGGTTGAACCTTATAAAAAACGTACCAGCAGTGGTCTGATTATGGGTGCTGATGGGCAAAAAATGTCAAAATCACGCGGTAATGTCGTGCCGTCATCTGATGTGGTTGCACGTGCTGGGGCGGATGCGTGTCGTATGACGATTTTATATTTGGCACCGTGGGAACAAAACGCGAACTGGTCCGAAGATACCCTGCGTGGTGTGGATCGTTTCTTGTCCAGAGTCGAAGCTGCGGCAGAAAATATCACAGATGAACCATTAACATCCAAACAAGAAATTTTGGTTAATCGTTTGATTGCTGATGTGACAGAACGTTTAGATAATATGAAATTTAATACTGCGATTTCGGGTATGATGGAATTTATCAATGCGTTCCCTGGGGGTAAAATGCCCCGCCCTGCGTACGAGGTTTTGATTCAAATGCTGAATCCTTTTGCACCACATTTGACAGAAGAGATGTGGGAAAAATTAGGCCATAAAGACATGTTGGTATTTGAAAAATGGCCGGTCGCAGATGCGTCAAAAATGGCAGATACAGATATGAC
>CACYHY010000041.1 GCA_902774305.1 uncultured Pseudomonadota bacterium | reverse complement strand
GAGGAGACGTTGAAATGAAGAAATTTTTAACTATTCTACCTTTGTTATGTGTTTCCGTTCCAGCGTTTGCTGAAATTAATCCAACTGATAAAGTATTCTTTTTTTATCCCGATGAATTAGCAGCGCAACTTGCTGCTACATTTTCTCCAAAAGATCCGTATGCATTAAGGGCCGCACAAAAATACGCAGATTTAATGGATTCGACTGGTCGTGTATCATTATCTGATTTAAAGGAAGTTTGTAGAATTGGTAAAGTAGATGATAATGAATGTAAAAATTTTATAACTAATCTGGCGATTAGGGCAGGTGCGTTCAGTTGGAAGGATAACACGGTATATTCTAATGCAACTTCTTATGGCACTTATGTTGATTTTGATGGTAATTCTAATAATTCAGGAAAAGCCGCACAGATTGCAAATAGCTTACCTAATAAACTAAAAGCAGGCGAATGGCTGGTACAATTTTCATGGATGGAAGAAAACGGCACAGGATACAGCAGAAGATATCCTGGATATAACTATATACGCGGAACCAGTGCATGTAAACAAGACCAAGCCCTAAAGCTGTATAAAAACAAGGCGGACAAGGACATGTCCAAAGCGCCAGGAACATCTTGTTGGTGCAAAATAACAGAACCTGTAACAACACCATGGATATTTTTTGAAGCAGACATGACATATAGCGGTGGAACCATGTGGGGTGGTGCACAAACAGAAAGTTGCGATAAAGGATGCGCTAAATTGTGTCAATCACGACTCCGGAATAACAAGGAAGCCAAAGAGAAGACGTTTGCTGTTGTAAGTGATAGAAAAGATTCTCAAGATCTTTTATATGTTAGCAAAGCGGTAGATGGAATCAATAGATCTTCAGAATATACTACGGGAGGAATATCAATATCCAATATGGAAGATAATCTTAATAATGGTTATCTTTTGCAGGGTGAAGACGGAAAGAGAGATGCACATTATAAAATGGATACAAAGAAAGCAGACGCGCTTCGTAATAGTAATTAAATACACCGGCAATTGCCGGTTTTTTTAAAACAACAAATATACATATGCACAGTATGCAATCAAAAATGATGCGCCAAGCCAACGCGGGATTTTACCTATAATACCACATATCAACAATAATGCTGTAACAGCGGCCATAATCCAAAAACTATCCCATAATTTTGGAACTTCTGTGGTACGCGCAACCCCCATCGCACCAACAATCAAGAATACATTTGCAATATTACTGCCGACAACATTACCAAACGCAATTGCACTTTGCCTGTGTAGCGCAGCAACTGTAGAAACTGTAACCTCGGGCAGGGATGTTCCAAATGCAATTAAAGTCAACCCCATCACAGATTTAGATATACCAAATGTATCTGCGATTTTTGATGCAGTATCAACCAATAAATCTGCCCCGAATACTATCAAAGCGATTCCAATTGCAGAAAATATAGCCAATCTCCATGCCGGATGTTTTAATTTAACATGATTATTTGTTGTTAATTCTTCTTGTTTATCGTAACAAATAACAAAATATCCTGCTATGAATAACAATAAAAATATACCTATAATTGAATCTATATGTCCAAATGCCATTATTATACCCAGCATTATCACCGACAATAATATAAACAACCCATCTCGTCGAAAGTTTTCACGATTTATTTGTATAGGGTGTATTAATGCGGCCAGACCTAATATAAACAAAACATTTGATATATTACTGCCAATCACATTACCAAACGCAATACCTGGGGCAGGGGGATTTGACAAAGTAGCACTTAATGATGCAGATAATTCAGGCAATGATGTACCAACACCCATTAATACAATACCTATAATCAATGGAGGTAAACGCAATTTATTAGCCAGCGCAATTCCACTTTGAACCAATAATTCGCCACCACCGACTAATAACACCAACCCTAAAACAAACAGTAAATATGCCATTTTATATAGCCCATATTTGCATTATTTTGACCACAGACGCGATTTTATTATTCATAGCGCAAACTGTCAATCGGATTTAATTTCGCAGCCTTGATAGCCGGAAAAACACCAGACGCCAATCCAACGACAATTGCAACTGTAACAGACACAATGACTGGCCAAATACTAAGCGGAACATTATATCCCAATATAAATCGTCCAACACCTTGGGCCAAACCTTCGCCCAGTACAAGCCCCGTCATGGAACCAATAAACGAAATTAATATAGATTCTGATAAAAACTGGATAATAATATTTTGTTCACGCGCACCAATAGCCTTGCGCACACCAATTTCGCGCGTTCTTTCGGCAACAGACACCAACATCATATTCATAATACCAATCGACCCAACCAGCAATGATACAGCCGCAATCGCAACAAGAAGCAATTTAATATAACCAGTTACGGTATTCATAGTTTCCATAACCTGTTTCATATCGGTAATTTGAAAATCATCATCATCACTATCTTTCAAACGGTGGCGTGAACGGAGCAGGGCGGTTATTTGTTCTGTTGCAATATTATTATCTGCATCTTGATACAATTTCAAAACAATAGCTTGAACAGAATTTGGGAAACGGCTGCCCGACAGACGCTTTTTTAATGTAGTAATAGGGATTATCACCATATCGTCGGCACTGCCCATTGCAGAATCACCCTTGGCCTTGGTTACACCAATAACAACAAATGGTGTATTTTGAACCCTGATTATCTGTCCAACCGGATTTTTAGCCATCCCTAATTCAGATGCTGTATCAGGTCCAATAACAGCATAAGTCGCGGCATTTTTAACCGCATCCATATCAAAAAAAGTTCCGTATTCAACCTCTACATTTTGAACAGTTTGATAATCTGGATATACACCAACCATTGATGTAGACCAGTTTTTGTTTCCATACACAACCTGGGCACCAGAATTTTGCATTGGGCTAACCGCTGCAACATCTGGTAATTTTGCAATAGTTTCTGCATCATCTGTGGTTAATGTTTGCCTGTTACCTGTTCGCACACCACCTACACGCGCAGCCCCCGCACGAATAACAATCGTATTTGTCCCCAATGACGAAAATTGGTCTGTAATAGATTGCTGTACTGTTTCGCCAACAGCCACCATTATCACAACCGCCATAACACCAATAATGATGCCCAATACCGTTAAAAAAGAACGAAGTTTATTACCACTGATCGACAGCCAAGATTCTTTCATAATATCGTTAAAGGTCATTACTTTTCCTTTTTATTTTTCGGCATTAAATCAGATTCCCGCACAGGAATTTTTCCATCATAAGTTATACGGCCATCGTAAATATGAATTAATCTATTAGAATACTTGGCGATATCAAATTCATGGGTAATCATCACAATTGTTATCCCCATATCTTTATTCAATTTCTTGAAAAATTGCAAGATTTCATTACCCATTTTTGAATCCAACGCACCTGTTGGTTCGTCAGCCAATATCAATTTAGGATTGCCTGCCAATGCACGCGCAATTGCAACACGTTGTTTCATTCCACCTGATAATTGTGTTGGTAAATACGTTTCAAATTTTTCAAGACCCACCAATTTTAACATTTCACGCGCTTTCGTGATACGTTCTGACATAGGTAATCCACGATACATCAGTGGCAACATTACATTATCCAGAATATTTCTTTTAGCCAACAGATTAAAATTTTGAAAAACAAAACCGATGTACTCGTTACGAATAGTTGCCAATTCATCAGGTGTCATTGTTGATATATCACGACCGTATAATTTATATACCCCAGATGTCGCACTATCCAGCGCACCAATTATATTCATACACGTTGATTTGCCAGATCCAGATGGCCCCATAATAGATACAAATTCACCAGGTTTTACATTAAATGTTACATCAAATAAAACCTGTTGCGTTCCACCAATTTCCAATGGGAAACTTTTACAAATTTTATTCATAGATATTACATCTGGTTGTGTCGCCATTTTATATTTCCAGTTTTTACATTGGACGTCCACCCATTGGTCCATTATTACGTCTTGTTGACTTTCTGGCCGATGATTCCTGACCAATACGACCAACAATTATTTTATCACCAGACTGGACTTTGTTAGAAATTATTTCTGTTTCTGTGGCAGTAACCAAACCCTTTTTATATGGAATTATTACAATCTTTTTATCGCGCAAAACCGCCAAATGATCTGATGTAGAAATACCTGATGCTTCCGGTGCAACGTTTTCAAAAGAACGTAACAGAAACGCAGAATTTTGTGCCTTCCACGCATCTTCGGCACGATTAACAATAATTGTAACAAAAGCAGTCATACCAGGCATCAAACGCAAATCTGAATTATCAACATCAATAACTACAGTGTACACAACCACATTTGATGATGTTGTTGGCGACAAACGTATCTGGCGAACGATACCTTGGAATTTATCCCCCGAATATGCGTCAACTGTAAATGTTACAGATTGTCCTTGTTTAATCATACCAATATCAGCCTCGGATACTGCAGTTTCAATTTGCATTTTTGTTAAATCTTCGGCAATTTCAAACAAGTCTGGCGTTTGGAAAGATGCCGCCACAGTTTGACCTTTATCAACCTTGCGCGAAATAACCGTTCCATCAACTGGTGATGTAATTGTTGCATACCCTAAATTTGTTACAGCCTTGTCATACTGGGACTGGGCACGGATGACCGCAGCCTCGGCCTGTTCGTATTGAGATTGAGATTTTTCCATTTCTGCGCGTGCAATAAAGCCCTCGGCATACAATGATTTATCACGAACATAGTCGCTTTTTGCTAAATTTCTTTGTGATTTTGCAGAATCCAATGCCGCGCCAGCCTCGGTCACAGATGATTTTAATACAGATGGTTCAATTTTTAATAAAATATCACCTTGTTTTACCTGAGAATTATAATCGGCATAAATTTCTTCGATTGTGCCTGACACCTGTGATCCAACACTGACCGTATTTAATGGCATAATTTCACCGGTTGCACTAACGACTTGTTCTAAATCACCACGCGTTACATCAACCGTTACAAACTCACCTTTTTTTCCAGCATTTTTAGTCGTTCCACCAAATATCACAAAACCTAGAGCGACACATATTATTATTAACAAAGACCACCATTTATGGCGTAATGGCCATGATAAAAATTGTTTTATCTTATTTAACATCATCTTCTCCGTCTAGGCCTGATTGTATATCGCCAATTGCCAGCGCAACCGCAGCACGTTTAACATACAAATCATACTTCGCAGCATTGTTTTGATTACGCGCATCAATCAAATCACTCTGCGCTTGTTGCCAATCCAACATCGTGGCACGACCAACTTTGTACATCCCAGAAGTCACACGTTCATTTTCAGTTGCAGATTTCAATAAAGAAGCCGTTTGGTCTAATACTGTCTTGGCAGTTTTATAATTTTGATATGCCGTAAACACATCCATCATTGCATTGTTTTTCACAGCGCGTTCTGATTCCACAGCTGCATCATAATTTGCAACAGCCGCACGCGCACTGTATGTATTTGCAAAACCAGCAAATATCGGCATAGACACAGACAATCTGACTGTACCAGTTGCTTTTTCAGACATATGTTC
>CACYHY010000040.1 GCA_902774305.1 uncultured Pseudomonadota bacterium | reverse complement strand
TCCCGCCATTTTGGCGGAATTTTTTACAGAGTTTTTATTTTGTTTATAGCATCTATTACATTTGTAAATAATATGCCGCGACCGTTATGTTTTTCCCATCCTGTTATATTTTCATTTCTGTCGTCAATCAATATATCGTTGTGGGTTGGCTGTATTAGTTCGCCTTTGTTCCCATCACAAATGATAACGTGTTGTTCGTCAAAAAATTGAGACAGATGTATTTTTATCCATTTGCGTTTTTCATTTGCGACAAAATTCACATAATTTTGACCAGATGCAAAATGTTTTGCCCCTGGTGTTTTGCTTAAAATAAAAATTTCACCATATTCATGTGCCACAGATAACATATAGTCTGCATTTTGTATCATTGGCATATCACGCCAAAAGTCAGGGTTTTGTTCAACGGTAAGCCAAAATTGCTTTTTTGCAGCACGTCCAGCTTCGTCAAGGCTTTCGGATGGGTGATTAAAAGCGGCGCTGTTTGGTAGCATTGAATCAAAGTTTGTAATAACGCCGTCCATATCAAAATAAAATCTCATAACAATATCTCCTAATGTGATAATAATGGAAAGTTGTGAAAAGTAAAGGAAAAGTTTGATGTTTTTTATGCGGCTTTTTTGATGCCGGATTTTACATCGCGAATATATTTGCGCAAGTCATCAATTGCAACCAATGTGCCGTCCTGCTTTTGTGCGGACCAATAATCCCAGCCGTTAAAACTGACACTGTGTTGGATGCGTGCCGCCATTACATGGATGGATGCCTTGCCGTACAATGTATGTGCTAACTGTCCATCGTGTGTAATCATTACGCGTTCGCCACGCGGACTGACCAATGTTTGACCAACATAGAGCAGTCCAGCTTCGATAAGTTCGCGGAATGCGACACGGACTTCCTCGCGTTTTGGTTTTGTGACCTCGATATCAGATAAATCAATAGGTGTTACATTTGCAACACGGTCACGTGCAGCATTAACATATGTTTCATCTTTATCAATGCCGATGAATTGACGACCTAATTCTTTCGCGGCGGCGGCGGTTGTGCCACTGCCCACAAATGGATCCAAAATAATATCGCCTGGTTTTGTTGATGATAAAATTACACGATGTAACAGGCTGAGTGGTTTTTGTGTGTTATGCAAACTTTTCCCATTTTCATCTTTGATGCGTTCGTGGCCCAGACATATATCCAAATTCCAATCTGAACGCATTTGTTTGCCACCGTTTAACTTTTTCATTGTTTCATAGTTAAAGGTATATTTTCCTGTTTTGGTTGGTGTTGCCCAAATCAGAGTTTCGTGTGCGTTCGTAAAACGTGTGCCACGAAAATTCGGCATAGGATTTGTTTTTACCCAAACAATATCATTCAAAATCCAAAAACCCAGTTCTTGCATAATTGCACCAATTTGGAAAATGTTGTGGTAAGAACCAATTGCCCACATTGCGCCTTCTGGTTTCAATATGCGTTTGCATTCGGATAACCAATCTCGACAAAATTGATTGTATGCGGCGGGTGAATCAAAAGAATCCCACGCATCACGTACAGCGCGTGCCGCGGTCTGATCTTCGGGACGGTATAATGTTTTTTCGCCAAGTTGCAAATTGTATGGGGAATCTGCAAAAATTGCATCCACAGACGCATCAGGCATCTGACGCATTAATTCAATGCAATCACCAGATAAAATTTGGTTCAAATATTTATTCATCTCTCCCCAGACTCTATGAGAAACATTATACCAGATTTCAAGGTGTTTTTTTTTGCCGTTTTGGGTAAAAAGAAATAAAAAAGTCTTGATTTTTTTGAAAAAAGCATTTTTTTGGGATGTTTAATAAAAAATTATGCTTTACAGTTGCATTTTTCGTTGCTAAATTTAGGTTGGAAGTAAAGAAGCGAAATGAGATGTCCTTACTGTAGTTCTACTGATAGTAGGGTGCTGGATTCCAGACCCGATATAGAAGACGCGATTATCCGTCGCCGTCGTATCTGTAATCAATGTGGTGCGCGTTTTACAACGGTTGAACGTGTGCAAATGCGTGATTTGATGGTGCGGAAAAATAGTGGAAAGTTAGAGCCTTTTGATCGTGAAAAATTAAGTCGCAGTATTAAATTAGCCTGTCGGAATCGCGATGTGGGTGATGAACAGATTGAAAAGCTGGTTACATCAATTCATCGCCGCTTGGAAACAGAAAATGCTGATGAAACGGTCAGCAGTGC
Organism: uncultured Pseudomonadota bacterium; assembly: GCA_902774305.1. Lineage (GTDB taxonomy): Bacteria > Pseudomonadota > Alphaproteobacteria > Rs-D84 > Rs-D84 > Enterousia. Next base: position 3,612 of record CACYHY010000040.1, on the reverse strand, counting down.
TGCGGTTGGACAAATGGTGTCGGATTCGTTATTGAATTTGGATCCAATTGCATTTGTGCGATTTGTGTCTGTGTATCGTAAATTTTCTAAAATTTCTGACTTTAAGAAAATCATAGATCAAATTCCAGAGGCTGATGATAACGCAATTGTATGCAAATTACCAAAGACATCGCTGTTTTAAGATATGAAAAAGATACTTGTGATTTTAATTGCTGTATTTTGTATGCGCGGTGCGCTGGCGCGACCAGTTATTGATGTTTTGACAGATTCTGATGCGGAAATTTATCAACAAATTTTTATGTTGCAGAATAAAGAAAAAATAGATTCTGCAAAAAAATTAGAGCCAAAACTTACTGATAAAATTTTGATGAACGAGGTTTTGTATCAACGCTTTTTTTCTAAAACATACAGAACACGTGGGGCCGAGGCTGCGTCTTGGATGGATAAATATAACGATATGCCTGGTGCCGAACGCGTTGCAAAATTGGCAAAATTAAAACAGGCGAAAACAAATAAAAAGCCAGTTACTTATTCTGTGTTGACAGGAAAATCAACGGGTGAAACGGCGCAGAGTGAGACGTGGACAACAAAAACTTATTCTAAATCTGTGGATAAAAAGATTACTGCGTTCAAGCGCGCAATACGCAGTGGCAGTACCCGCAAAGCGCGTAATATATTGGAAGAAAAAAGTTTCAAGAAAGCATTAACATCTGTGGATTATGGTCGTTTGGCGGGACGTTTGTCGTATATTTACTATACAAATGGTGAACTGGAATTGGCAAAAAAATGGGGTTTTGTTGCTGCTGATGCGAACAGTGAATATGGGCTGTGGACAATGGGGTTGTTGTATTACAAAGAAAATAAATTTGCAGAATCTGAAAAATATTTTAGCAAAATTTTGGAATTAAAACAGATAAATGATGCCCGCAAAGTAGAGGCTGCATTCTGGGCTGGACGCGCTGCAGATGCAAATGATGATATGGATTCTGCTAAAAAATATTGGGAAATTGGTGCCGAACGTCCGATGGCTTTTTATGGTGCGTTGTCTGCGACTATGTTGGGGCGAACACCTGAATACGAATTTTTTGAACAAGATTGCACAGATGAAGATATTGAAACTCTGCGTGAATTAAAACTGGGTAAGGTTGCGCTGGCATTATTGCAGGTCGGCCAAAATCAACGCGCGGAACAATACTTAAAATCTATGATTACATCACGTGCAACAGATAAAACTTTGCACGCGATAAATTCTGTGGCAACTGCGTTTGGTTTGCCCAGAATTTCTATTTTGATTGCGGGTGTTGTTCGTGATAGAGGTATTTTGGAAATTGATGATGATATTATTTATTCTGCGCAGTATCCATTGCCTGATTGGGAACCAATGGGTGGTTGGTCTATTGACAGGGCTTTATTGTTTGCGATTACAAAACAAGAAAGTGGTTTCAGAACGACTGCTAAATCTGGTGTGGGGGCAAATGGTGTTATGCAGTTAATGCCAGGAACCGCAAAATTGGTTGCGCATAAAAACAAAGTTAAATGGTCTGATATGGATATGTCAAACCCTGAACATAATATGTTTTTGGGACAGCAGTATATTGTTGATTTGTTGCAACAACCGGTTATTGATAACAGTATTATAAAAATGTTGGCTGCATATAATGCGGGGATTGGTAATGTTGTAAAATTTGAAAAATCTTTTAATACATACGATCCGTTGTTGTATATAGAAAGTTTCCCTGCGTATGAAACACGTGGTTATATTAAGCGCGTGCTGTCGAATTTGTGGTTATATCGTGCACGTTTGTCACAGCCTTTGACATCTATGCAAGAATTGGCAAACGGTCAATGGCCAATGTATAACAGCGAAGATGAATATGTGCAGCAGCAAATAGAAAATCGTTTGTCGATATAATTATCTTTGATATTTTATCAAAATGTATTGAACGGCTTTTTGTATGGCTTCGATAGTTATTTCGTCTTCTTTATCTGTTGGAACTTCTGTACGATATATTTTTGCAATATCATGAATTTCAGATGGTTTTACCTGTTGAATAATATCTTTTAATGATTGGTATTTATTTTTGCTGTCTTGTAAGTCTGTTTTTGCAGTTCTTGAAACCTCATTTGCGTTGAATCCAATAAATGCACAATAAAATATTACAGGTATATAAAGTAATACTATAAGTTTATTGTTATTATATGCATTTTTGATTGCTAAAATACCGTTGGCAATACCTAATGCATGCATAGTCCATGTCTGAATAGATGACGATATATATTTATGTTTGTTCAGTATAATCAAAGCACGTATGGCAATTATAAGGGCATTTATATCTTCCAAGTCTTGTTTGGAACATGAACGCAAATCGTGTATAGCAATAGTGTCTTCTATTTTTTTTGACATTTTTATTTTTGTTTGTTTTGTTTGTTACGAACTATTTCGGCAATTTCATGTAATTGTTCAGGTAATGAAAAATTAACTTTTTCTTGAACATTATCAATCATTTCGCGCAATTTTTGTCTGCGTATTTTATATCCATTTGATATGTTCCCAGAATTAAATCCAGCACCAGCAGCAATTGCTAATAATGCAACGTACAGGATTGCCATACCATATCTTTGATTATAAACATCTATTGCGGCCGCCACACCAAAAGTAATACCAATAGCATGTTCTGTTCCAGAAACTAACTGCCAAATAATCTTTTTGCGTTTGGCGATTTTTTCATTTTTCTTCATCGGATCCAATAACAATGTATTAATATCATACAGGTCTGTTTGAGCCTGGTGAAGTGTTTCTGGGAAAGGCATGTTATTGATATACATTTTTTATTAAAAACCTAAATTACTGCGTGTGCTATCATATATATGTTTTTGCATTTTTTGTTTCATTTTACATATAAACATTTCTGTGGAACTTTGTTGGTAAACCACAGTTTGTTGTTGTTTTTGTGTTTTTACTAAAATAGCCTGTTGAACATAAGCTGTTTCTGGCATTTTATATCCTTTTATTATATATGCGTATGATTGCACAGGAATTTTGTTTGTCAAGCGCAAAATGTTTTGATTTTACGGGAAAAGTGCTATGATAATACTGATGAAAACAAACCCAACTTTTGATTATGAGTATGATGTCGGTGGCATTGTCGCCGGTGTGGATGAGGCAGGGCGTGGTCCTTTGTGTGGGCCGGTGGTCGCTGGCGCGGTGATTTTTCCGGATAAAAACATTGAAATTCCGGTGGTTATACGCGATTCAAAGCAAATGAGTGCGACCCAGCGCGATGCTGCATACGACTGGATTACAGCAAACACAATTTGGGCGGTGGGGATGTGCAGTCCACGTGAAATAGATGAATTGAATATATTGTGGGCATCAATGCGTGCGATGGAAAGGGCGGTGGACAACTTGGCATTACAACCAAATTTTTGCCTGATTGACGGGAATCGTGTGCCGAAAAATTTGAATGGTCGTGCGGTTGTTAAAGGGGATGCAAAATCATTATCAATCGCGGCGGCATCGATAGTCGCCAAGGTGACGCGTGACCGTTTAATGCATGAATTGGCGCAAAAATATCCCGAATACGGATGGGAAAAAAACGCCGGATATCCAAC
>CACYHY010000039.1 GCA_902774305.1 uncultured Pseudomonadota bacterium | reverse complement strand
TTTTCTTGCATGCGTGCACCACCACTGGATGTGACCATAATAAATGGTTGGTTTAATTCAACCGCATGTTCCATTGCAGAAATAATACCATCGCCTGCTGCACGCCCCATAGAACCCATCATAAAAAATCCGTTTAATATGCATATAGTTGCGTTGATTCCATCAATTTTGCCGTCGGCTGCAACAACAGCATCTTTTTCGCCGGTTTCTGCGCGGGCCTCGTCCAAGCGTTCTTTATAACTTTCGCGATCAACAAATTCCAATGGGTCATCTGTACAAACAGGCAGATTTAATCTTTGCCAATCTGGTGCATCAAACAACAAATTCAACCGTTGTTTTGGTGACATAATAAACACATGACCACAACGTGGACATACATAATGATTGTCTTTGTAATCGCGATAATATACCAATTTGCCACAGGATTCGCATTTTATCCACATCAGTTTTGGAACGCGGTCATAGCGATTACGGTCTTGGGTTTTTATCCCTTTATTTGATTTGAAAAGCATCAGATTTACCCGTTCATTTTTTTAGTTAATTCGCGACTTGGCTTGAATAATACAGTTGTATTTGCAGCAATCGCTTGTGGCTGACCAGTAGATGGGTTATAGCCGATTTTTGGCGCGCGTCTGCGTGGTTGGAAAGTTCCAAAACCACGAATTTCTATACGGTCACCGTATGATACGGCGTCAATCATAGTATCAGTTATAGCGTCCAACATAGCGGCAGCATCTGTTGTGCGCATATGTTTGAATTGAACCTGGATGGTTCGAATAACGTCAGAACGTTTCATAATAATAAATCCTTTTGTTATTGCTGATAATTTAGCAAATTTCCTGCCTTTTTCAAGTGTTTTTTATTATGCGGATTTTATTCATTTGTTTCTGGTTTATGGTGATATTGAATATAGCTTAGATACCAATGAATATGTTTTATTATCTTGTTAATACTTCGACAGGGCGGACATGGCACCCATTTTTTCTTTTCAGAATAATTGCATTGGTATAACCGCGACTAACCGAACCATGATATCTTTCGCGTGCGACTTTTTGTAAAAATTCGTTACGTTTATCTAACCATCTGTTATGTATATCGCCATTGTAATTTTGAACAGCGCTTATCATTTCTGGGGTTATAGAATTTGATTTAGGCAGTCCTAAAAATGTAGAAAATTGTCTGATTGCGGTAACAGGGCCACTGGCCATGCTAGCCAAGAAAATATCGCCGCTGATAACATCTGGTAATTTGCCATAGTTATATTTTTTCCAAAATCTGGTGTAATAGAAATCTTCGGCTTCTGCGCGTGTTTTTACAACAACACCAGAGCATTTTGGACTGGATCCGATACCATAGCATGTATAACCGCAAGGGTCGTTTTTAATTGTGCCACAGCCGCCTTCTTTTCTGAATACAGTAATCATAGCTTTTTCAAATGCTGGACTTATTCGTTCATATTTGCCGGTTGTAAGTATTTTGTTGGTAAAATTAGTATCTTTTGCAGGTGGATAACATGCCCCGTCAGTTACAATATTATTTTCTATAACTGTCCCATCATTAACGGTATAAGTATTATACTGCACAGTAGGTTGTGTTGGTAATGGATTAAGAGGGGTAGGTTGTACCTCGGTTGTTGGTAGTGGGGTTGGGGCGACAACAGGCGGCGTATTATTATTCGGATCGTCTTCTATTGTTGCAATCATATGGTCTGTATAAATTTCTTCCCCTTCGGCAATATCAAGGCTTTTGTACACAGATTTGTCCATGAATGGTTGGTATCCTTCGGCCATAACAGCAACCCTGTCTTCAAAAGAAACATCAGCGATTGTTTTTGGAAAACCGACAGGCGTTACATCAGCAAGTGCAATTTTGGGCACAACAAACAGGCACAATAAAGATATAGCAACTTTATTCATAGCTATATTATTTTATCACAAAATGTAGAATTTTTTAATTGTTTTTGTGTGTCTGATGTTGTAACCCAAAGAAAGATTTATAAAAAAACGTGGCGAAATACCACGTTTTTTATTATCTGCGTTCTTGCATGCGATTAAAATAGAGCCTTTTGATTGAATCTCTGTTGTTGTTTAATGATGCATATTCAACATTTTCTTGGGCTGGCGCAATTATTGGTTGTTGGTCATTTATCACAGTCAATTTAACATGGGCAACGCCTTTTTTGTCTATGTTTAAATCTTTGGCTGCAGAATAAGATAAATCAATTATGCGGCCAGATGCAAAAGGACCACGGTCATTAATTACCACGATTGTGCTTGTGTTATTATCAAGGTTTTCAACTTTTACACGTGTTCCAAATGGCAGGGTTTTATGTGCTGCGGTGTGTTCATGTTGGTTGTATATTTCGCCAGATGCAGTTTTTTTACCATTAAAGTTCGGTCCATACCAAGATGCAGAACCTGTTTCAACAAAGTTGTATACTGTTTTCATCGGGTAATATGTTTTGCCTTTTACTCTATATGATTTGGTACTATCATATATGACAGGTTTTAATGTTGTTTCTGTGCATTGATTTTCAATACTATTCATCATTGGGCTGTAATTGGTATCAGGTGGACAAATGTTGTATTCTGTTGCGATAGCATATGGCTTTGTTATCGGTTCAGTAGAGTTACAAGTTCTTTTGAATCCAAAAATAGACAAGATGGTTATGCCTGTAAACGCCACTATATATTTAATATCTCTGAATTTAGCCATGTCTCTACCTCTCTTTTATTTTCTTTATAGTATATATAATACTAAAAAAGCATTTGTCAAGTGTTTTTTGCAGAAAATAACCATTTTTTTAATTTAACTTTTGGGCAAGTGTAATTTTAGGTACAACAAATAGGCATGATAAAGATATAGCAACTTTATTCATAACTATATTATTTTATCACAAAATGTAGTAATTTTTAATAATTTTTCTTGCTTTTTTTGGAATAAAAACATAGAGTTAAATTGACGTCAAGAAAGGGGATAAGCATGAAAAAAATACTGGTTTTGACATCTGTTTTAGCACTGGCTGCGTGTGGCGGTGGAGCAGGCGAACGTGTTACACAAGATAATATAATTCGCGCAGGAACTGCTGGAACCGTATCATTAGAAGCAGCAAAATCAAATTCTAAAATTACCAGTATGGTATCGGAAATTGGTGTAGCAAGTGACGGAACTACTGTAAATATAGGTAATACCGGTCGTATCGCAACAAGTATATTTGTATATAATGGTAAAGAATATGTGTCGTATAAATTGGATGATGTTCATTTTTCGTTGGGGCCCAGTAACGGTGAAGTAGACGAAAACAAATATGTAACATTTGGTCTGGATGATAATGGTACAGGGGAAATTGTCAGTGTTGTTTTTCATGATGGTGATTCAGAATATACAAAAGAGAGAATTGGCGATAAAATTTTTTCAGGTACCGTATATAGGTATTACTTACAAGGTTTAAATGGTAACTATTACCCACAAACAGATTCTTTTGATGTAAGACCAACAAGAGACCAAGTTCGCGCGGCTATCGCAAACAATATACCAGATGAGTATGTCCGAAATTATTATTTAAGTCAGTTTGATGATTTGGGTGATGATTGGGATGATGAAGAACATATGCATTCTGAAATACAGAATCATAGCTTTGAATTAAAGGGTAAAGATTTAAATACGAAATTGCGATATTCTGATTTTGGGTATGATGTTTTGGGTGATGAAGACGATTATAGTGTTATAGCAGGTGGATATGACATAAAGAAAATTAATTTAAATACTCCAGAATTTGCAAATAAAAAGATTATGTTTTCTGGAACGGCAATAGGTGCAAAAGCATATAGTGACGGTGAGGACGAATATGTTTCTGAACCAATCAGCACTAACAATGGTGCTGCGAGTTTAACTTTTAACAATGGTCAAGAAACACTTGTTATGCCTTTCAATAATTATTACACAGTAACTGTTAATAAAAATGGTAATAACGCGAATATTGCGTTTACAGATTACAAAGGAAGTGATAATAACTTTAAATTTACAAAAGAAAGTGGCATAACAACAAATTCAACAGATTACGCTTTTGTTGATATCAAATATTTTGGTGATGATAATAGTCCATCAGAAGCAGTTGGGAGAGTTTTTTATGAAGAGCATACTGGTAAATACCCCGCATTTGAAGGTGCTTTTGGAATGACAAAGAAAAAATGATAAGTATGTAAAAAAATACCGCCAAATGCGGTGTTTTTTTATTTAATCTGGTCGTGCCGGGATGGCGGTTTGCGAACTGAAATTATGGAGGCAAATATTTAAGTATTGAAACTTCTACGATATAAGAATATAATCGTACTGTAAAAGGAAGGTGTATATGAAATTATTTATCTGGCTATCGTTGTTTTGTTTGTCTGGTTGTATATTTTCGGATATAGAATACGTTCCTTGTAATGAATTTGGTCGTGATGTATGTGAAGAAATGGGCGACAGGATATTTGTTGCAAAGTGTAAAAGTGGTGCTGTTGGAAGGGAAGGCGTGTACGATAAATGTATTAAAGATATGGCAAGGCACGTTGGCGATATGGGATTTGATTATTTTGTGGTTATTGTTGGGTTGGGGGATACTTACTCTAATGATTACACAATGACAACCAACAAACCAATAACGACCTATCATAATTATAATGCGAACACAACTCGTGATTTTGATGTTTATGGAACCGGTCGTTTGACGGGATATTCTGCTTATGGATCTGGTAGTTCTAATACAAAATTAACAGGAACTTCCACAACTTACGTTCCGGTTAAAGAAAAGCACACAATAACAACTAATACATATAAGGCGCTTTTTATGCCGATAGAAGCTTACGAAATAAGAAATTATAACAGATATTATAGAGTATCAGATTATATGTAAAAAGTTAAAAACCGCCTGATACGGCGGTTTAAATTTTCTGGTCGGGGCGATTCCCCCTCGATACGCAATAATAAAAATCTATAAAAACTCGTTGCCAACAACTCCGTTTTTATGATTTTTCTAATTGTGTATTTTCGTATTGGTCATGCGCAACCGTGTTGCTCTGACCGATCCTTTCGCCCCACTTAATTAAAGTTTAATAAAAATACCACCAAAAACGGTGGTATTTTTATTAAATCTGGTCGGGGCGAAAGGATTCGAACCTTCGACACCTTGGTCCCAAACCAAGTACTCTACCAGACTGAGCTACGCCCCGAAACGAAGGTTAGTATAACATGTTTTTTATTTATTGCAAGCGAGATTTGCAAAAATATCTTGTGTAACATATGTGTTTTGTTTTACAATGTCTTTGGAATGAAAGGATTTGTCAGATTTTTGGCTGTAATGCTTTTGGTGGCACCAAGTGTGGCCGATGCGCGTAATGTTGTTTCACGCGCCGCGCGTATTACAAATACGCCGACATCTGGGTACACATATAACTATATGTATCCGTATATGAACAATCAAATGCGAAATACTTTGAATCCTGGTAATGCTAATGCCCAAAGCACCAGTCCGATAAATGCTGTTGTAAAAACTGCGCCTTTGCCAGATAATCAGTCTCGTCGCGTTGTTGCGCGTACTGGTCGCGGTCCATCTGCAAATGGTGGGGTGGTTCGTGGTTCAAACACATCTGTTGTGCGGTCTGTACCACAGGGGTATTCATCAACCAGTGTTCCACGTGAATCAAATCGTCAGGTGGCTTCGCGTGGGGTTGTTGCGCGATCTGGACGCACGAGTGGTACAGCCAGTGGCACAGCCGTTACTACGTCATCAAATTCTTATTATTCATCGTCCAGTCGCTGTTTGGCTGACTATACTGAATGTATGAACAACTATTGTGTTCGTAATGATATGCCATATAATCGCTGTTTTTGCAGTTCTAAATTGAGTCAAATTGAATCAACATATGAACCAAGTATAGATTCCTTGGTTAAGCGGATTATACGTGCCAAGGACACATCCACATGGACTGACGCGGAAATGGCTGAATATTGGAACGAAAAAATCGGTCAGTATGTTGGTGAAAATACCTGGGAAAAGTTGGATGATGCATTGAATATTGATTGGCCAAATGCTTTAACAGGTCATCAATATTGTATCAATCATCTGAAAAATTGTGCGTATGCTGCGCCAAATATGCGTGATGTATATCGGTCTGAAATTGCGCGTGATTGTGCGGCATATGAAAAATCTTTGGATAGGTTGAAAACCGCATTGGAAATGGCGTTGGAAACTTATCAAAACTAAATCTCTTCACATATTTTATTATGGCGATATATATTGCGCGCCAGGTCGTCGCTGATTAAATCCCAATCTGAATTATGCCCGAAAATCAGATCGCATGTGCAGTTTGGTTCAATTGGCAATTGTGTATTTTGCGCGCAAGATGTTACGAATATCACCAGCACCGGTCCTATAAATTTCAGCATTTATTTTCTCCCTTTTTGTGGATTGTTGTTGGAAAGTTTCTTGCGTTTTTGTGGCAATATCTCGCATACAATTTGCGCGACCATTGCTGAGCCCAATTATGTATGCAATCAAAATCAACCCGAATAATCCCAAAGTTAGATAAATTTTTGTCATGTGTGTGCCTTTTGATATAAAAAAAGCGCCCAAAATAGGGCGCCTTGCAATTATATTTCCAAACTTTTACTGATTCATCGAATTGAAAAAGTCTTCGTTTGTTTTTGTGAGTCTTAATTTATCCAAGACAAATTCCATTGCTTCGGCCACGCCCATTGGGTTGATAACGCGACGCAAAACATATGTTTTAGACAATGTATCTTTGTCCACCAACAAATCGTCTTTACGTGTGCCAGACTTGGTAATGTCGATAGCAGGGTAAATACGTTTGTCGGATAATTTTCTGTCCAAAATAATTTCGCTGTTGCCTGTTCCTTTGAATTCTTCGAAAATAACTTCGTCCATTTTGGAACCTGTATCAATCAATGCAGTTGCAATAATTGTCAGCGAACCGCCACCTTCGATGTTACGGGCAGCACCAAAGAAACGTTTTGGACGTTGCAATGCGTATGCGTCAACACCACCTGTTAAAACTTTACCACTGGATGGAACGCATGTGTTATATGCGCGGCCAAGACGAGTGATAGAATCCAACAAGATAACAACATCTTTGCCGGCTTCGACTAATCTTTTGGCTTTTTCAATAACCATTTCGGCAACTTGAATGTGACGTGCCGCAGGTTCATCAAATGTAGATGAAATCACTTCGCCTTTGACACTGCGTTGCATATCGGTAACTTCCTCTGGACGTTCGTCAATCAACAATACAATCAGTTTTACATCTGGATAATTTGTTGCGATTGAATGAGCAATATTTTGCAACATAATTGTTTTACCAGTACGTGGTGGCGCAACAATCAAAGAACGTTGACCTTTACCAGTCGGAGAAATCAAATCAATAACGCGTGCGGTCA
>CACYHY010000038.1 GCA_902774305.1 uncultured Pseudomonadota bacterium | reverse complement strand
CCAAGAAGTTCACAGATTGATAGAACAAATCGCATTTGAAAAATTACAAGCACACAGAATTTGTCGTCAATGTGTAAAAGACAATGTAAATTCATTTAACTCTATAAAAAAATCCGGTTTTCACCATGACGGTGACGAACGTCAATCATATAGAACACCCGATGGAAATTTTATAGATCAATGCAGATTTTCTAAACTTGCTAGTGAATATAAAGGAAAATAAATAATGTTAAAACCATTATCGACTTTTCCTGCAATCATAAAAACACCTCGCCTGGTTTTGCGATTACTGGAGCCAACACGTGAAAATGCAGAAATAATTTTTAATATTGTTGAAAAAAATCGTGAATACCTTGAAGAATGGCAAGGCCACTTTGGGATGCTACACAGTGTTGACGATGTACTTAAAAAATTAGAATCCAGACATGCAAAAACCGCAGCAAATACAGTTATGAGTGAGGCAATATCCGCACTGGAATCTGAATTATTCAAATTTGGTTTTGAAAAAATTATATTAGAAATAGATGCCGGAAATACAAAATCTGAAAGCGTTGCCCAGCGCAATGGATACAAATTAGAGAAACGTATTCCAGATGACAGTTATGCTAAACGCGTTGGCAAATGCGACACTTTGGTTTATGCAAAAAGTCACATTTTATAACAATTCAACACCAATTCCGACAACACCTGTTTTTTGTTGGTCGGCACGACTGCAAAATGTTTGTTCGTTTTTATCTTTCTTTACTTGGGGTGGCAACAAAACAACGCAACCAGTGATTAAATTTTGCATCAAATCCATTTTTATTAAATGTTTCAATCCACCAATCATTTGATTTAACAGTTTTTAATTCTTGGCACGTTCCCAATTCTTGCCCCATTTGTTTGGCAGCGGTATAATCTTCAATCGTATTATGAATTGCACAGACCATATTTGCATTTTGGAATTTTGATAGCACAGTATTCAAAGTATCTTCATCAAAATATGTAAGTATGCCGTTGATTTAATTTGAATCCGGCCATCTGTCACCAATTTTGCCAAATCGCTTACCGCGTATTCCTTACGTTTGTCACGTTGTTTAACCCAAACCGGATGACAACCAAACCATGAGTTAATATACCATGGGTCTTTATTATAATCACGCACATCAACCCCGCGGGCATCCATGCTATATTCCATCGCTAATTTTATCACAACACCGGTTGCTGCACCACAATCAAAGAAAGTTTTGGGCTTTTTACCATAGTGTTTTTTATATAACACCGCCAATAACTTTGGTGGCACAGAACACATAATGCCTTCTGGGTATGAATATTGCAAATATGGGTATTTTTTTGTCGTAATAATGTGCCATAATCGACTCCTTAACCATTATATTGGGCATAAATAGCAAAAAAAGCAATGTTTTTCTTGCTTTTTTCAAAATCTTACTATAGAATAGACCTGATTTTCGCGGGTGGGCGTGAAAGTCATCCGATGAACCCCACAAGTCCTTTGCTTTTTATAAAGATACAGCAAATGGCAAACTTTGTTTAATTCTAAAAATATGAAAGATTTATCCAAAGATTTATTTAATCCAGTGGCAAACGAAGATTTCGTTGCTATGTTTGATCAAAATTATGGTTCCCAAGAAACTTTACAAGGTTTCGCAACCAAAGGTACTGTGAAAGATATTCGCGGTGATTTCGTTTTGGTTGATGTGGGCTTAAAATCCGAAGGTCGCGTTCCTTTAAAAGAATTTGGCGCATCTGTTCCATCTGTTGGCGACATCATTGACGTTTTCGTTGAACGTTATGAATCACGCGAAGGTACAGCTGTATTATCTTATGCCAAGGCTCGTGCTGAAAAAGCATGGAAAGATTTGGAAAAGATTGTTGCCGAAGGTCAAGACCCAGAAGGTACAATTATCGATGTCGTTCGTGGTGGTTACACTGTCGATATCAATGGTGTATTTGCATTTATGCCATCATCACAAATCGACCACAAACCTGTTCGCGATGCAAAATCTATGATTGGTTTGAAAGACAAATTCCGCATTTTGAAAATGGATGCTTTGCGTACAAACGCGATTGTATCTCGTCGTGCAATTCAATCTGACACTATTGCTGCGGCTCAAAAAGAAGCAATGAAAAACATCTCATTGGGCGCAGTTTTGGAAGGTACAGTCAAAAACATCACAGATTATGGTGTATTTGTTGACTTAGGCGGAGTTGACGGTTTGTTACACGTAACAGACTTGTCTTGGAAACGTGTTAATCACCCACGTGAATTGGTCAAGGTCGGCGATAAAATCAAAGTCAAAGTTATCCAATTCGATCCAGAATCACATCGTATTTCATTGGGTGCAAAACAATTGGAAGAAGATCCATGGGAAACAGCAAGCAAGGCTTTCAATGTTGGCGATACAGTCACAGGCAAAGTTGCATCCTTGACAGATTACGGTGCATTCATTGACTTGGGCAATAATATCGAAGGTTTGGTCCATATGTCTGAATTGTCATGGACAAACAAAAACATCCACCCAAGCAAAGTTTTGACAGTTGGTCAAGAAATCAATGTGGTTGTTTTGGATATTGATCAAGAAAAACGTCGTATCTCATTGGGTTACAAACAATTGCAACCAAATCCATGGAAACAATTTGCTGAAACACACAATGTTGGCGATGTTGTAACTGGCCCAATCAAGAACACAACAGAATTTGGTCTGTTCATCGCATTGACACCAGATTTGGATGGTATGGTTCATATTTCTGACTTGTCTTGGAATAAATTGGATGAAGAAGAATTGAAAAAATTCGTTCGTGGTCAAGAAGTCACAGCAAAAATCTTGGACATCAATCCAGAAAAAGAACGTGTCACATTGGGTATTAAACAATTGACAGAAAGTGCTGAAAACAATGCTATTGCAATCAAAAAAGGCGCAGTTGTATCTGGTACAGTATCCGAAGTTACACCTGACGAATTGATTGTAACATTGGCCGGCGATGCCAAAGGCGTTATCCGCCGTACAGACTTGTCACGCAACAAAGCCGAACAAGACACCAGCAAATATAATGTTGGTGATACAGTCGAAGCTTCTGTTGTATCTGTCGAAGACAATGTTGTTAAATTGTCTATCCGTCATTTACAAGTGACATTGGAAAAACAAGCAGTCAAAGAATTCGCAAATGAAGCAGACTCTGGTTCTGTTTTGGGCGATATCTTGGGCGCTGCAATTGAAAACAGCAAAAAATAATTTTGCAGATTTTCAGAAAAAATCCCCCGGCATTTGTCGGGGATTTTTTTTATAATTTTCTTGCAATTTTTATTTGAAAATCCCTTAAAAATCCGCTATAAATATTCCGCATAAAAAAAGGAAGATAAATGAACAAGCTGATTTTAATGATGGGGGGCCAAGGTTCTGGCAAAGGAACACTTTCAAAAAAATTTTTAGATGAAAATCCAGATTTTAAGTATGTTGAAACAGGTGCAATGTTACGCGCCCTGCCTGACAATCATCCATTAAAGGCAATTATGGCACGTGGCGAATTTGTTCCTGACGAAGAACTACAAGCATTGTTAGTAGAAAAAATTGTACCAACAAATAATACTGTATTGGATGGGTTTCCACGCCAATTATCACAGGCCAAATGGTTGGTTGATACATTTGCTGGTAAATTTGATATGATTGCATTATACCTGAACATTCCACGCGATTTAATGGAAAAACGCATTAAACAACGTATCGCCGAAGGTGGTGGTCGTGCCGATGATGCCGATGCTGCGGTTGTAAAAAAACGTTTAGACAGTTTCTTTAATAAAACAATGCCAGCAATTGAATGGTTAAGTATTGTGCCAGATGTAAAATTCGTTGATGTGCCTATCAAAGATGCACCAATTGAACAAAATTACAACACAATGAAAACTATGTTAATGGCAGCAACCAATAATAAAGTTCGTTAAAAAAATGCCCCGTTTGGGGCATTTTTTAATACTACATTTTATTACATCATTCCTGGCATACCAGCCGGCATTTGCTGTGCAGGTTTGTCTTCTGGAATTTCAGACATAACCGCCCCCGTTGTCAACATTACACCAGCTGTACTGGATGCCGCCAATATGGCTGTCTTTACAACTTTAGCAGGGTCAATAATTCCCGCCTTCATCATATCAACATATTCAGCCGTCTGGGCATTATATCCAAAATTGTAATCTTTGCTTTCAGATACTTTACCGACCACAATTTCACCAGACACACCTGCATTTTCTGCAATTTGTGCACATGGCGCAACAATTGCACGACGAACGATATCAATACCGACATTTTGATCTGTATTATCACCAGACAATTTTTCAAGTGCCGCAACCGCACGAACCAGCGCAACACCGCCACCAGCAACAATACCATCTTCGACTGCTGCACGTGTCGCAGCCAGTGCATCATCAACACGGTCTTTCTTTTCTTTAACTTCAACCTCGGTCATACCGCCTACTTTGATAACGGCAACACCACCAACCAATTTAGCAAGTCTTTCAGACAATTTTTCACGTTCATAATCACTGGTTGTTGTGGACAATGTCTGACGAATTTCATCAGCACGCGCCGCAATCATTTTTGTGTCGCCACCACCATGCGCCAACAAAGTATGATCTTTGCTGACAACAACTTTTTTGGCAGAACCTAAAACATCCATTGTAATATTTTCAAATGTCATGCCCATATCATCAGATATAACCGTTGCGCCAGTTACAACTGCGATATCTTTTAACATTTCTTTACGTCTGTCACCAAAGCCTGGGGCTTTAACCGCGCAAACTTTTAATCCACCACGCAAACGATTTAACACCAATGTTGCCAAAGCTTCAGATTCAACATCTTCGGCAATAATCAACAATGGGCGACCACTTTGTGCGATTGGTTCCAAAATTGGCAATAATGCCTGCAATCCTGTTATTTTCTTTTCAGAAACCAAGATTTGCGCATTATCTAATTCCGCCAACATTTTTTCGCTGTTCGTCACAAAGTAAGGTGACATAAATCCTTGGTCAAATTGCATACCTTCGACCACATCGATTTCTGTGTCCAATCCTTTGGCTTCTTCAACAGTAATCACGCCTTCGCGACCAACCTTTTCCATTGCATCAGCAATTTTTTCGCCAATATCACTATCACCATTTGCAGAAATTGTTGCAACCTGTGCAATTTCAGAACTATCTTTTACTGGACGTGCGTGCTTTTCAATATCCGCAACCACAGCCGCCACAGCCAAATCAATTCCGCGCTTAATATCCATTGGATTCATTCCCGCAGCAATAACACGACGACCTTCGTGAATAATTTTTTGCGCCAACACAGTCGCAGTTGTTGTACCGTCCCCAGCATCATCACCTGCTTTCTTGGCAACTTCCTGAACCATACGCGCGCCAATATTTTCCGCAGGATCTTTGAGCGACACAGCCTTGGCCACCGTCACACCGTCTTTGGTTGCAACAGGTGCACCATAAGATTTATCAATAACAACCGTACGACCTTTTGGCCCCATAGTAATTTTCACAGCATTGGCCAGTTTATCAACACCAGCAGCTAATTTATCTGTATCAAAAACAATATCTTTTGCCATGATTTATCCTTTTTATTTTAAAATCCCGAGTATATCAGATTCTTTTATTAAAACATAATCGACACCGTCAATTTTAACCTCGTTCAGACTGGCTGCCCATTTAGCAAACATAACAACATCACCCACAGCCACAGTCATAGGAACACGATTTCCATTTTCAAACACACCATCGCCGACCGCAATAACACGACCGCGAACAGGTTTTTCTTTTGCAGTATCTGGGATAATAATTCCCCCAGCAGTTTTATTTTCTTCTTCAATTCTTTCCATCAAAACATAATTATTTAGTGGTTTAAACATTTAAATAACTCCTAGTTAAAAACACAAAGCCATATTTGGCTTAATCCCAATATAATGCAAAAAAACTTGTTTTCAAGGGGGGATTTTGGTACTATAACTACCATAAACATAATAATATAATAAAAGGAAGAACAAATGATTTTTAATGACGAAATCTCAAATGCATTTTTATCCATATTAGATGACTGCGACACAAGTTTCAAAGGCCGTTTGAGCTGCGTTCCCAGAACAGATAAAGATACAGAATTCTTGAAAACTTTTTTTGATAAATTAGGAATAAAATATACAATTTCCACTGGTTACGCATCAACTATGCACGGTGAACAAGACGGCAAAAAAACATTTATCATCGAAGAAGCAGATAAACAACCAGAATCCTCGTGGAACACACTTTCTGAAATCTTTAATACAATTCAGCCTCAGTTGAATAAACGCAGACAGACACTTATTTTAATGGCACAAGATTTTCGTGATACAACTAATCAACAACAAGAATTTGAAAAAGCAACTAACAAAATACAGACACAGATTATGGCACAACGCTTGTATCTGGACAGTTTAACAAAAGATAAATAATAATAGGTAAAAATATGTATGATACAAATAATGTCTTTGCGAAAATTTTACGAGGCGAACTGCCCAGCACACGTGTGTTCGAAAACGAATATGCAATTGCATTTCAAAATATTGAACCACGTGCAAAAACACATGTTTTGGTGATTCCACGTGGTGAATACACAGATATATATGATTTTACAACCCGTGCATCCCAAGAAGTCCAAACTGGATTTTGGCATGCGGTAACCGAAACGGCAGATGTGTTGGGGATTAATGGTAACTTCCGTATTGTTGCAAATACGGGTGCTGGTGCCGGTCAATCTGTATTCCATTTTCACGTCCATTTAATGAGCGATGCCAAATTCAAAACAGATTTTTAATGTTCGCGTAATTCCGCGTGCAAAACAAAATTCTATAACGACAGATGCCGATGGCACAATTCGCGTTCACACAACCACAGCGCCAACCGACGGTAAGGCGAATGATGCGGTTGTGCGTATGTTGGCAAAACATTTTGATGTGCCAAAATCCGCTATAAATATAATTCGCGGACAAACATCACATAATAAAACAATAGAAATTATATAAAAACCCGCCATTTTGGCGGGTTAATTTTAATCGTCAATTTTCGTATATTCACAAAAACCTTCGTTCGTATCACAACGGGTGACGATACCTTCACTGATAAAATAACCCTGAGGATGCAAGCACGCTGGACAAACCTGTGGCGCCTCGGTTCCAATATGCCAATTACCACAATTTGTGCAACGCCACATTACAACCTTGTCGGATTTGAACAAAGTTCCATTTTCAATTGCTTCGGCCAAGGCTTTATATCTGGATTCATGATAACGTTCTGCATAACCAATATTTTTGAAGATTTCAGCAATAGCATCAAAACCTTCCTGGGCAGCAATTTGTGCAAACTTTGGATACATAGATGTATTTTCTTCATTTTCACCGAATGCAGCTGCTTTCAAATTTTCAAGTGTTGTGCCAACCTTGCCTGCTGGAAAACTTGCTGTGATTTCTAATTCACCGCCTTCCAAAAACTTAAACAAACGAGATGCGTGTTCATATTCTTGATCTGCTGTTTCCAAAAATATTTTTGCAATCGCCTGATAACCCTCTTTATTAGCCGCAGATGCGAACATAGTATAACGATTACGCGCCTGAGATTCACCAGCAAACGCAATCAACAAATTTTTTTCAGTCTGAGACCCTTTTAAAGTCGCCATAATTTTACTCCTTTCTGTTTTTTATTTTGTTCTTTCTTTTTTATCACATAAAATATAATTCGCAATATTTGGTGCAAACACATCCATTATGGCCCCTCTTAAAAAAGCACGCGCATCTTCACGTGTTTCGCCATACCGCAACATAACACCTTTTTTAGTATAGCATTTTGCAACATATAAATTAAAGTTCGGAACCAATACACCAAATATATCATACTTTGCAGCCGATGCAGTATAATATTCAAAGTTAAAATCATCTCTTTCTTGTATATCCAGCTTTTCACCTAATATCAAATTTCTATCATGAACCTTGACCACGTTATAGTTCTTGGTTGGTTTATCACGAAAGCGCCACAATCCAGCAATAAATTTTACAAGGTGATTTTTCAAATCAACAG
>CACYHY010000037.1 GCA_902774305.1 uncultured Pseudomonadota bacterium | reverse complement strand
ACCACTGGTTCCAGAAATACCAACACCCAATTCCATACCGCGTGGAAATTTAATATCTGGATTAGAAGTTTCAGATTTTGTTTGTATTGCAACAGGTTCAACACCTGTTTCACCGTACAAATCAGCCGTATTTGTTTCTGCGAAAGCTGGCAATGTTAAAATAGTTGCTAATGCAAATACATGGATTTTTTTCATATTTTCCCCCTGGTTAAGATTTACATCCTAAATAGTAATAAAAAACAAATATATTACGCAACAATAATTTTTTATTTTAAAATAGCCAAATTTGTGGTATTATTAGAGGTATGAAACAACCAATATTTATTTTATCATCCCTGTTATGTATTTGTGGCATGCAATGTGCGGTTGCTTCTGATTCTTTGGAAGAAGTTGAATTAGAAGAACCTGCTGTTGTTGAGGTTATCGAAGAGGAAGAAGAACCTGTTGATAACATCCAAATCAGCGAAGAAAAATACATAGTAGAAACCATGGATGAACTCGCTGATACGCGGGCGCGTGTCAACGAACTGTTACTTGTACCGAACGAATCCAGTCAGAACCTATGGACAGATGACGCTATTATTCATAACAGTGCATCTTTGCAGTCTGTATTCTTGAAACCTATGAAAAAACAGGTTCAAAAAGCAGAATCCATGGGTGTATCTTTGGGCGACCAAAGTTATTATGGTGAAACCGTTTACATCATAAACAATTTCTTGTCTGGCGGTGCGGATAATGTATCTGAAACAACCGATGCGTATAAAGGCGCAAAATTGCGCGCTGAATATTCTGATTGTCCATTCAAAACACAATCGGAATGTGCAATTTGGTTACGTAAACCAATTGTTTCTGAAACAGTTGCACCACGCAGTAAAAAATTGCGCGACAGTGTCATGTGCGATATCGAAACAGAAATCGAAAACAATCCAAACATTTCTGCGAACGAAAAATCTATGGCGCCATTGATGAACAGATACAAAGTGTTGATGCGCGCATCACAATCTTGCTGTACAGGCGGATTGATGTACAGATTACAAAAGGCCGGTGCAACCAAGAAATTAGTTTATAAATTCTTGTCTGATGATGCGAACTTTTCTGGTTTTGGATCACGTTGTTTGGTTATGACAAATGATCAAATTGAAAACACAGAAAAATACCAAGCAACATCTGCAACTGTGTCCGATGTCAGAAATAACTGTATATGTAAATCTAAAACAAACTTAAAGGCATTATTGGCGCCATTTGAACAGTTGTACAAGGAATATCCACAGTTTGCAAATGCGCCATTTGAATACAAACACTATGACGGTGTTGGACGCTATGTCACAGATTCTGTGAACGCAGATGTGCAAAGCGTTCTGAACCAATTGGAAATGTGCCCATAAAGTTCAAAACAAATAATCAACCGCCCGTTTGGGCGGTTTTTATTTAGTAAATTAGATTTTTATTGCAAAAATATTTTTTACCTGTATAATTTACGCGTCATTGGGGTGTCGTCTAATGGTAGGACAAGAGATTTTGGTTCTCTTTATCATGGTTCGAATCCGTGCGCCCCAACCAAGATAAACAAAAACACCCTTTTGGGTGTTTTTATTTGTTACCAATTAAAAATCATTTTTTGCAATAACATTCCCTTTGCGTTTTGTCGGCACTATACAATATATTGACAAATGTGTGTTTTATAGTACTATGACATCCCCAATGATAATAGATACATGCGATTATAATATTATACAAAACAATGTCCCTGTATTAACAAGAACAGGTGATGGTATATATATCAATACAAACTGTTATTTAAGCGATTTTAATATCGAATCAGAAAATGTAAAACATATACTATCTGATTTTGATTATAAAGATAATATTTTACGTTCTATAAAACAATTTGGTCATTCACCACGGTATTTACCGGTTTTATACATCTTAACAAATTCCAATATACAAACACCAAATTTTAACACCTCCCAAGATATATTGGCAGTTGCACTATTTATGGATAAAAATAAAACTGAACCTACGTGGCTAGATTATTTTGAAGTTAATGGTAATTATAGACGGAATGTCGCGGACACAAAAAAATATAAAACTGTTGGTGGCAGTATGTTAACATCACTGCAAAAAGAATATTGGAATCAAGGCATTGGAGGCAGATCCACTTATGGTGCGTTAAGTTTTTATTTCCGATATGGGTTTAGAAGAATAGATAACCGAGAATTGTATTTATGTTGGCAACCGCAAAGATAAATAATTTTATTCCTTTGCATGATTGTTTAACGCCATAATAATATTCGCAATTTCAGTTTTACGGTTTGCAATCTGCTTGCGCCATGCAGCAATTATTTTTTCATCAACACCAACAATATCATCCAATTTATTTTCTATATACAGTGGTACAAACGATTTGGCTGTTAATTGTGTTTCAGATAAATAAATTTTGCCACCAACTGTATACGGCATACCACGCAGTGATGTTAATGGATTTTTCGTAAATCAAGCATCACCATTAACTGTATATGGTGCACCGGTTAAATCTGTTAAATTATTGTTGGCACAATTATAACTGGCGTTAACAATGACACTGGACATATCAGGTAATTTATCCAATCCCATGGCACATAAATCTATATTAACTTTTGTCACCACGAAATTTTTAGGTAAATTAAATACATCGTATAAAACACCATCTTGTTTTATATATGCAATGTGTTTGTTCCAACCATTAACATCTGGGATTTCAAAATGATTTTTTGCGATAAATTCGCGTACCATTTTACGCAATATTGGATTTGGATCAGTATGGGTACGACCTTGGCATTGTAAAACTTGGTTATTTTCTATTTCCAATGTCAGATGCGGTTCGCCATTTGCATCACGCAATGAATACAATTCTTGTTCTGGCTTTTTAATCGCATTTGCCCAATAATCGTTTTGAAGGCAATGATGCATATGTTTGCCTTCGAATTTTAATGCATCACGTCCATATAACAAAACAAAATAATAACCATTTTCGCAATCCATAACTTTATAAGCCTGATTCATAGATTGTTTTTTATTTCTTTCTTTTTCGATATTTTGTCTTGCAGTATCAGACCACCATTTACGTGCCAATTTTGCTGTTTTAGAAACATCTTTGTAATCGTTACAACCATTCAAATAATCAAAACGAATTATGCTGTCATGCCGAGTCCTGATGGCATTTATAACTTGAATATCAAGATATCTTTCCGCAACAGTATATAAAAATTCACGTATTAAATTTACGTTTTGTTTTAATTTATTATCTAATTTGTTTGCATCAAATTTTCGTGCCAAAGTTCTGGTTTTTAAATATGGACGAATACGTTTTTTGAAATATTGATATAACATTTCGCGAATAATTAAATCACGATTTTGTTCTATTTCATCCAATTCTAGTTCTTGTTTGATTTTTTTTCGATATTTAATATTTTCTATTTTCCCGTTAAATAAAACTTTATTGAAAAATACATCCATCGACATCGGATTAGATTTTTGTGTCGATGTCAGTTCAATATGCAAATCTTGCATTTCATCGTCATGTTGCGAATTGTCCAGACAACAAACTACCAACTGCATATTATTTGGCAACAACAGCACATTATATCCACGTGCAATCAGCATATTATATATTTTAGTTGTAGTATGTTCGTTATACAATGTTATTGTATATTGGATAAGTTTTTGGTTTTTGTCCCAACTCCAACCATTATGTATAAATTTTGATAATGTTTTATCATCTATACTTTGTAATGGAATAACATAACTAAAATTATCTTTGTCGGTATCTGTTATTGCATATATACCAAAATTATGTATCAGTTGTTGCTGAATTGCGATTGCGCTTTTCATATCACCACAAAACAGAACAACCCCTTGTTTATCACATGAGTTTATGCTTTGTATATCAGTTAAAAAATTACTAAATTCTGGTGTCATTTGTATTCAAATTAGCACCAGAATTGTATTTTGTCAAACCAAGAAAAATATATTGGTTTTATTGTTGGTTTAATTTTTGGTTTTGGGGCCACGACATTACTGTTCAAAATGGTTGTAGGGTGCAAAATAGCGTTGAATAAATTATAAAATGTGATTAATATATAGTCGTTAAGGGATAACTTGTGATAGAAACAGAAAAAATTTTTCCTGTATCTTGGATTGGCAATGAAAAGTCCCCAAAACTTATCATTTTGTTATGCAATCCTGGTGGTGACCCGAAATATTATAAAAGATTAGCCGAGTATCCTATGGATAAAGATGGATTTTATAAACCAACTGGGATGAATTTACATATTTATCGTGAATACTGCGAATGGTGGGACAATATTTTAAAAAAGACAGATAAATTCGGTATAAAAGATACTGATATTTTAGCATTGGAATATTATCCATATCATACAAAACGTTCAAATGACCGCAAACATTGGAATTGGGATGAATTCGCGCAGAAATCTTTATTAAAAAATAAAGAATTATTGTTAAAACATATCGCCAATGGCATACCTGTATTTGGTTATTATTATAGTTTTTGGTTAAATGATAAAGATATTGGCAAACACTTATCAACACTAAGCGGAAAGCAATTTTGCAAAAGTCGTAATGGACTGGGACAATCATTAAAATTAAAAGATTTGGAAAACTGGTTACAAAAATTAAAGAAATAAAATGCCTATAACAACAAAATCTTTATCAAAATACATAATGGACGAAAATCATTTCAAAGATTTTGAATATGATTTTGATTATTGTATTATACATCAAGAAAATGATACAGAATATTTTGGTGGAATATTAACTGGCGCTTTGGCTGAATTTATGACTTTTAAAGACAATGAAAGTTTAGCGTATTTTCTTGCTCTGTTATTGCAATCAAAGATATTAGTTCCGATTTATATTTGTCCGCCAGGTAAAAACGATGAAAAAATTATAAAATTACCAGATTGTGAAAACGATAGTTATTTATACATGAAAAATGCAAATATCGTTCCACAAATAAAAGCAGCCGATAATACCAGATTTTTTAGTGCTTTTTTATCAATTTGTGAAATACATGGCGCATCTGTAAACCATATGTTTTTGTATATAGATTTTGAAACAGTCTATAAATGGATAAAAAAACATCACAAACAAATTGATACTATCGTGTTTGACCCATTTGCAAAATATAACTATAATTGGGGTATTGATGTTGACGATTTTATCAAACAAATTGAACTGTTTAAGAAATTTATAAAAAATTACAAAGGTAAAAACATTATTTCTGATTTACATGCTGCATCATTACAAAAACACACACGAACAAAAAGGAAATAACATGAAAAATCTGATGATACATATTATATGTGGCTTTATTCCTGGACGCAATCGACGCAATAGAATTCGTATGCGATTGAAACATCATAAAAAAATGAAACAAATGGTAAATTTTGCAAAATCTTTCAGCAATAACAAACATCCAAAAATAAAAACATCCATTGGGTTTGGTTGCAAAAATTTTGTTGTAATTGTTGATAAAAATATTGTTTTTAAATTTCCGTTTAAAACAAATGGAAAAGATATTGCAATACGCGAACAAAGAATTACAAATGCTTTGCGCCCAATATCTTCTATCGACATTCCTGAAACAGATATAATATACTGGAACAATATGGCGATAAGAAAATACAAATTTATCCAAGGAATATCTCTTGAATCCCTATCTAAAAAAGCAAAACTACAGAATATAGATATTATAACAAAACAACTGGCTAAATTTTTGTACGAGATTAGTTCGGCTGATCCGAAAGAAATTCGCGATCTAAAACGAAACCCAGATGACAAACCTTCTTTTATGTATGGTTGGTGTCAAAACGATTTATGGTATAATTTTATAATGGATGAAAAAACTTTAAAAATTAAAAGTTTTATAGATTGGGAAGATGCTGACTTTTGCGATTTTCATAATTGCTTTCAACAAGAATATATTAAAAGCCTGAAAAATAAAAAAGTTCACAATATATGTTTAAGGGATGCTTTGCTGCATAAATATATAGAAATATATATGAATAATGCAAAAAAATAGAACAAAGTATAATTTAGCTAATTGATATTATTCACCCAAAACAATATTCAAACGCACCAAAAATGGTGCGTTTTTTATCGGCATCTGCATAAATTCATAAATATTTAATTCATCGTATCTGGGCATACAGGCATAATGTATCCAAATGTCCATAAATCTAATTCGGATTTTTCTTCCTGAGACATATTAGCAGAAAAACGATTACCTTCGTCCACATCTGCATCTGGTGCTAATGCTTTTATATTTTTATAAGTATCACCTATATCGCTGCTGCCAGATGTTACAAATGGTACAATGTGTTTACCGCTGAAATTATAACTTTCTATGAAAGTATCGATTATAGCAGGTTCGCGTCCCCACCAAATTGGGAATCCGACAAAAACAACATCATACTTATCCATATTTTCCACTGATGTTGCAATCTTTGGGCGGGAAGTTTTGTCTTTCATTTCAATAGAAGAACGACTTTGGTCGTTATGCCAATCTAAATCAGCATCAGTATATGGTTGTTCTGGTTTAATTTCAAACAAATCTGTTTCTACGCTATATTCCGTAGATGTTTTATATATCTCTTCCGCAACTTTTGCTGTATTACCTGTTGCACTAAAATATGCAACCAACACTTTATAATCAGGACATTCTGCGCCCTCCATAGCATTTGCATTACCTGCGACACAAAATGATGCGGCCAATAATATTGTATATAATATGTTTTTCATATAATCTCTCCCTTGTGTTTTGTATTATAGAGCCTATGATATAACAGTGCAACCATAATCTAACCCACATTGAACGAAACACTAAAAAACACTAATTTTCAAATCATAAATAACCTTGTATTATTATTATATTTACTTTATGATTATAATCATAGCAATAGCCCAAGGAGATTTTGTCATGTATTATAAATATGGATATATTCGTCAGATTAATTCTGTAATTGCCGGTTTGTTCGGAAAAACAAGAATACAAAGAAGATTAAACCGTGACAAAGTAAGATACAAAGGTTTAATTGCCACAGTTGGACAAAATAAAATTCCACGTCAAAAATACCCTGTTAAAATTCCTGTGGCTTTTTGTTTTGATGCGCGCGGATGTAAAATGGCTGCGGTTACCATTAAATCGTTATTGATAGCATCTGAAAATCGTTGTGATTATGATATATATTGCGTTATTGCTGATGATGTTGATAAATCTGCACAAGATATCATTCGCAATGTTATCAAAGGCACAAAATCAAAACTACATTTTATCCATGGCAATCATGACTTTGATAATTCCAATCGCAGAAGTTGGCCTGTGGCAATGTGGTACAGATTAATGTTGCCTAAATTATTACCAAATGTATCACGTATTATTTATGCTGATTTAGATATATTATTTTTCAATGACTTGATTGATGTTTATGAACTGGATTTAGGCAAAAATGTTATTGCTGCGGTTCCAACCAGAAAAGACAAATATATAAATTCTGGTTTTCTGTTGATGGATTTAGACAAAATTCGCAAAGAAAAATTTTATGACAAATGGATTAAGGCATC
>CACYHY010000036.1 GCA_902774305.1 uncultured Pseudomonadota bacterium | reverse complement strand
ACCAGAAAGTGCAGAACTGACTTGGTTACCAAATATGCCAATGGATTTGGATGACGAAGCATATGCAAAAATCGAAAAATTGGTCGATGCGCTGGATGCCAATGATGATGTCCAGAAAGTGTTTACTGCTGCAGCGTAAAGTTCGCTGTTTTATGATTTACCCCGCTTTCAAGCGGGGTTTTTCTTTACAGTTTTTTTATTTAATGGTATAATTCAAATCATGAGAATTATTGGTATTGATCCAGGTTTGTTGCATACAGGTTGGGCGATTATAGATTCTAATGGCCCTGAACGTCATTATATTGCCAGTGGCGTGATTTTGCCACCGGTTAAACAATCTTTGTCGGAAAGATTGGCTTTTATTTTTCGTGGGGTGACGGAATTATGTGATACGTTTAAGCCAGATGTTTGCAGTATAGAATATACATTCGTTAATAAAAATCCTAAAACAACGCTTATATTGGGACATGCCAGGGCTGCAGCAATGGTTGCGGTTGCAAATTGTGATATTCCGATTTATGAATATGAACCTAATGCAATTAAAAAAGCATTAACTGGGGCAGGGCATGCGGATAAAGAACAAATATATAAAATGTTGTCGATTTTGTTGCCTGCAGCACACCCAAAAACCGCGGACGAGTCAGATGCCATTGCAATTGCTATGACACATGCAAATACTAATTCTTTGGTTTATAAATTTAAGTAATTTTATACTTTTATTTATAAGTAATTTGTGATAAAATTATTTGGAAGAGAGAATATGAAATCAATAGCAAAATTTTTGTTGGCTGTGTTTTCTTTTGCGCCCATGACGGTTTCTGGGGCGCCAATTTCTACGACTGCGGGCAGTAATTTAACTGGTTATAATGGTTCAATGGGCAGTGTGATGGGAAATCAGTGGAATAATGCCACAAATGCCCGTCAAAATATGCAAAATTCAACAGCCAAGGCTGATTTTGGCAATTGTAATGCTTTGATTTTACGTTGTGCTACGCCAAAGTGCGCTAGTGGTGGATGTGTGAGCGCAGAAATTGCACGACCAATTGTTGCCGGATGTGTTGCGGCTAATTCTACATGTAAAAAACATGGTGATGCATTAATAGATGCTATTTCAGCACAGTTGGTATCGAATGCTGTGGCGGCACAAAATCAACAGGCTGCAGCGGCACAGGCTGCGGCGGCACAAAGTGCAGCACAGCAAAGTGCACAACAGATTGCAGAAATGCAACAACAAATGTCTCAACAAATGGCAATGATGCAAGAACAAAATGCGCAACAAATTGCTTCATTGCAAGATGCGTTGGCGGAAAGTCAACGTGCCACGGCTGATGCTATACAGTCTGCAAATGAATCAAGATCTAGTTCAAATACGGACACATTTGTTGGTTCAGAAACAGGATTAACGGCTGTTCAAAATGCTGCTGCAAAATCTGGTGTATCCGAAGAATTGATTATGCGTTCAACAATTACAGGACAAATTTTAACAAGTATGGAAGGTGTCGATACCAGTTTAAATAACCTTAAAGCCACAATGCGTGAGGCATTTAAATATGGTAAATGTAATGAGGTTAATGGTAATAATTGTACAGGTCCAAAACGTGTAAAAAAATTCAAAGAATTGGCAATGAAATTTATGGAACCATACGATTCTTTGGTTGATAATTTGGATTATGCATTGAGCAGTGCGCGTGATGTTGGTGTCGATATGACGGATATTTATATGATGTTAAATGGGTCTTGCAATCGTTGGGGCGAATATGTGTGTCAATCAACAGGCCAAGATGGGTATAAACCAATATCGTTTGTGGCTTGTGATGGTAGTAATGCAGCAACGTGTAATTGTAAAAATGATCGTTCTGTCAAAAATGGTCGTGTTAAACAAGGTATAGAATGTACCGCTGGTATGGTGGTTCCGCCCGAGGCCGATATGGCGTGTGTTTTGAATAAAGAAATTGGGGAAGAGCAAGTTAAAGAAAGTTGGTTGTATCCCGAAGATGATTCCAAGATTCGTATTGGGTGCGCAAGTAGTGCCTTGAACGGCAGTATCATCGGTCGTCGTCGTGCAAAAACTCAAAAGGCAGGTAGTGTTAATATAGATTTGTTGGAATTTTTGATTTCTCAAGATGCACCGGATTCGTTTGGTGTGGGGCAAAATCCTGCGACAGAAATTAAAAAATATTGTGCGATAGATGCTAGTAAAAAGGCAGAATTAAGAAGTGCAACAGTTTCTAAAGCATTAAAACAAAATATTTGTTGTCGTAATCCTGAGACGAGTGATAGATGCACGAAGAGTTGTGAAGATGAAGAAAATTCGTATATAAATCCGATATATGCGTTGTGCAGTGTTCATGTGTATAATTCTGGAAATGTGACAAATGATGTTCTTTCTTCAAGTACAACTAAAAGCGAGATGAAAGAAATTATTGGATTGAAAACCACGGTTATCGCGCAGCAGATGTATAAGCAATATACTTCTTTGGAATCGATGATAAAACGGTTAAAGATTATGTTAGAGAAAGCAACTTTAAAAGCCAATTTGCAAGTTGCAAGCGGAACAGCCAGCGGTGGCAGTGGTGATTCTGAGTCTGAATCTTCTGCGGATATTAGTTTTGAGAATTGTGAGGCCAGAACAGCACAAAGTGCAGTTGATTGTGTGCGCTCTAATTATTCTGCAATGAAATCGATGATTGATAAAAACAAGATAACAATGAATATAAGAAAACAGTTGTATAGTGATAAAGGGGTTTTAGAAGCGCATTTAGATAGCAATCATGCTGTTACAGCACTTGGTGATGATTGTACGGCTGATAGCGGTAGTAATTCTATCAAAAGAGATAAAGTGAAGGCTTGTCATGCTGCTGTTATGAAAGGTATAACTAAATTAGATACTCAAATAGAAGATAGGAAAAATGGTGGTGGTCAAACATTTGAGATAAAATTGAAATAAGTCAAATTTTTGTATATATATAAAATCCGCCGTATAGGCGGATTTTTATTATTATGAAAATATTATTTTCTGAATGTTATTTTTGATACAGCGTCATAACCAAAGTATTTATTTATACGCCGCAGAATTTCATCACGTGAATAAGATAATTGTAATGTTAATGCAGGATTTGTTGGGCGAATAACAATACTGAATTTGTTGTCGCGTGTTTTTTTTATTGCCACCAGTTTTGCAATGCTGGCAATATCATTACCCATAATTTTATCCCAACGTTCGACCAAATCTGTATCAGATGCACGAACACCAAATATCTGGAATAACGAACCAAACGCGCCAGCAATAGTTGTTGGGCGCGTTATTCGTGTGTTTAATTTTTGTTTCAAATTATCATCGTTATTATTTGACATTTGTATATTCCTTGGGCAACAAGATGTACATTTCACCAGATGAATGTTGACCATGTGCAAATTTATATGCTTCGTCACCAGAACCAAAGAATATGTCGGCGCGTATCCAACCGCGGATTGCACTGCCGGTATCTTGGGCAATCATTAATCTGCGGAATTTACGACCGTCTGACAAATTTGTATTTATGTATACGGGCATTCCGACTGTATAAATACTATCGTCAACGGCAATACTGCGAATCTTGGATAATGGTGTTCCTAATTTACCAATAACTTTTTTAGATTCTGCCTCTTTGAAATAAACATAACGTGGGTTGTTGTAAATTACTTCTTTGGCCAAGCTTGGCTTTTTCTTTAAGTATTTCCATACGGCATCAGCACTGTATCCGCCGTCTGGTTTAATACCACGATTGCGTAATTGTTCGCCAATAGATTTGAACTGCATATCGTTTGTTCCGCCAAAATTTAATTTTACAGTTGAACCATCATTTAATTGCAAAAGGCCACTACCTTGGATTTGAATGTTTTGGACATCAACCATATTTGCCCAATATAAAACGCGACCAATTTTGTTTTCGACAATCGTTTTCTTTGGAACATTTTTATATTGTGATGGATTTGATGGTGCCGCCATCAAAGGTTCATTGCATTCTGCGGTTTTATTCCGGCATGCAGGAATTGTTGGTGAATAGTATCCTGTATATGTTCCTGTTGTGCGTCCGGAATCGTCATATACTTTATATGGTTGAAAATGTGATTCAAACCATTTACGAACAGTGGCAACATCGGCGCCGGCGCCAGGCAACATATTGCATTTTTCTTTAACTAATTCGGCATCTGGAATTACGCGACCTGAATATTGCAGATTTGCGCGGCATGTATTACGAAATGCCTGTAAAGCGTAGCGAACATCATCATTTTTCCAACCTGGCAACGCAGAATATGATACTGGTTTCAGGTTAGAAGATGGCGCAACAACATTGTTTCCATGGTGCGTTGGGGTTGAAATATCGCATGAAGTTAAAGCAAATGATAAAAATAATGCACCAAAAGCACTGAAATAAGGCAGTTTTTGAATTTTGAACATTTTTTAATCCCTCTCCACTTGTAAAATCTTTTTCTAATGCTATATTATCATAAATGCGAGTAAAAAAAAAGGAGCAATCGTATGTCAAAGTTTAAAATTATTTCTCAATTCTTGAAAGATATCTCTTTTGAAAGCCCAAATGTCCCAGAATTGTTCTTTAATCAGGATAATGGTCAGGCTAAAATCGAAATAAATATTGATATCCAAATCAAGGGTGCAGAAAATAATGTGTTTATGGTCGATTTGGTAACAAAAGTTCATTCTAAATTGGATAAAGACAGCAAATCTATCTTTTTAATTGAAACAACTTATTCTGCATTGGTTCAAATGGAAGAAGAAAAAGACGAAGAAGCCAAACGCCGTACTTTGTTGATTGATGTTCCAACAATGATATTCCCATCTTTGCGTGCTTTGGTAACACGTTTGACATCGGAATCTGGATTCCCAGCATTTGTTATGCAGCCTGTTGATTTCGAAGCGTTGTATGAACAAAAGAAAAATGCAACACAACAACAAAAACCTGCAAATCAATAAATGTTTGGTTTCGAAAATTAAAACCGCCCAGAAAATAGGGCGGTTTTTTTGTCGCATTTGTTTTATCTCTAAAAATATGGTATAATACTGTACTTGTGGAGAGGATGCTTTGAATAAAGATAAATATATCGCGGTTAAATCTGATGTAACGGGTTATTCTTTTGCAAACCTGGGGTTGTTTACAGGTTTTGCATCTGGGGTTTATAATGCGGTTTATTCATTGGTGATATTGGGGATTTTTACAGAAATTTTTGCCAGTGAAGGTTTGGCATCTTCGGTTGTTGGTATTTATGTCGCTATATATTCTGTATTTTGTATGATTGTTGGCTTGTTTTCCAAAGAATTGTTGCGCTGGTTTTCCAAGGCGCGTTTGATGTATATGGCGTTTTTATTGGTTGTTGTGTGTTATGCGATGATGAGTTTTTCTGTTAAACCAACAACTTTTATCACTTTGGATTTTACGTCTGGTATTGGTTCAACGATTATTGGAATTTTATTGCCTTTGTTTATGGCGGATTTTTCAAAAAATATTGGTATGGCAAAGTTAAATGCCAGATATTATTTTTGGGTGAATATTGGGGCGTTGGTGGCACCTTTGTTTGCATTGAATATGGCGGCGTGGTTCGGTAATTACAGAATTCCGTTTTTGGCATCGGCCATGATTTATGCTGGTGGATTATTGTTCTTTAAGCGTTTTGGCATTGTTCAGCAAGATAAAGAAATTAAAAGTGTCAGTCCGCGCAGAACATTCAGGTCTTTGTGGTTAAATATGTTGGTGTTTTTCAGGCGCACTGGAATGCCACGTGCATATTTTATAAATTTTGGTTTTTATGCTTTGGCTGCAATGCGTGTGCTGTATGTGCCAATTGTTGTGATAGAGCAGGGTTTTTCGGCAAGTGTGCTGGGGTGGGTTTTGACCCTTGGGATTTTGCCATATATCATATTTGACACATTTATAGGGACGTTGGTGCGGCGTGTTGGCGCTAAATTATTGATGTTAATAGGTGTTTCTTCGTTCGTGGTATTTGCCACGTTGGCGACATTTTTACATGGATGGGCATTGTTGGCTGTATTTGTTTTGTGGCAGATTTCAGGGGCGTTTATGGAACCTGTGCATGATTTGTTTTTCTTTGATAACACACAAAAAAGTGAGCAGTCACGATTTTATGGGGTTTTCAGGACAACAGTTTATCTGCCAAAAGTAATTGCGCCAATTTTGGGTGCTGTTTGTATCGCAATAATGGGGACTACATCGGCTGTATGGCTTGTTCCGATTGCGGTTGGTGTGTTGACTTTGTTCGTTTTATTGTCTAAAAAATAAATGATTTATCGTGCTTGCAAATACTATTTTTCCTTGGTATGATTTTGGGTGATAAATAAAGGGGAAATTTTATGGCAAAGAAAGAAAAAGAAGTGGCCGCAACACCGGCAAAAAATCCAGCATTAGAATCTGCATTGGCACAAATTCAGAAACAGTTTGGTAAAGAAGCTATTATGAAAATGGGCGATGGCAGTCAACAGAATATCGAGGCTATATCGTCCGGGTCATTGGGGTTGGATATTGCATTGGGTATTGGTGGTTATCCACGTGGTCGTATTGTTGAAATTTTTGGACCTGAAAGTTCTGGTAAAACAACGTTGGCATTGCATGCTGTGGCCGAAGCGCAAAAGAAGGGCGGCACATGTGCATATATTGATGCTGAAAATGCGTTGGATCCAAGTTATGCAAAAAAATTGGGTTGTAATGTTTCTGAATTGATTATTTCACAACCTGATTCCGGTGAACAGGCTTTGGAAATTGCGGATACTTTGATTAAGTCTGGTGCGGTTGATGTTGTGGTTGTTGATTCTGTGGCGGCTTTGGTGCCAAAGGCAGAATTGGAAGGCAATATCGGTGATACATTTATGGGAACAACAGCGCGTTTGATGTCTCAGTCATTAAAGAAACTGGCGGGCAGTGTTTCACGCAGTAATACATTATTGATATTCATTAACCAAATTCGTATGAAAATTGGCGTTATGTTTGGTAACCCAGAAACAACATCTGGTGGAAATGCATTAAAGTTCTATGCGTCTGTGCGTTTAGATATTCGTAGAACTGGTGCAATCAAAGACAAAGAAAATGTCGTTGGTAATGAAACACGTGTTAAGATTGTTAAAAATAAAGTTGCGCCACCTTTCCGTACGGTTGATTTCAAAATTATGTATGGCGAAGGTATTTCACGTATATCAGAAATTTTAGATATGGGTGTGAAATATAATATTATTGAAAAGGCCGGTTCTTTTTATTCTTACAATAATGAACGTCTGGGTCAGGGTGAGGCAAATGTTCGCGCTTGGTTAAAAGAACACGAAGATGTTCAGAAAGAATTATTGGATAAGATTATGGCCAAGGCTAATGGTATTGCCGAAGATATGACAACAGGACCTGCGGATGAAGACGAAGGTGTTGTCGTAGAAGAATAATTTTCAGGGCGACACAAATGTGTCGCCTTAAATTTAATAAAAGGAGTAATTCATGAATATTGCACGATTTTTTGCGATGTCTGAATTGGTATTGGTTGGACATGTTTTGAATTTTCATTTCTTTAATCGTGTTGCGCGCAGAAAGGTTAGAACAAATGCTACGGCGCGTATTGTTACAAAATATTTTAAGAGATATTTGCCGGCTGTAAAATCTGTGCCAGAAACCGATGTTGTCCATGATGATAAAAATGATAAAATCTGGACATTGTGGTTGCAGGGTGAAGAAAAAGCGCCAGCATTGGTAAAGGCTTGTTTTCGTAGTGTACGCCGTCATTGCAAGCAAGAGCTGGTTGTGTTGGATGCAAAAACGGTTTTTGATTATATAACTTTGCCAGCAGAGATTGTGGTGGTTATTGGTTGGATTCTACTGGTTTTGTAACTGCACCAATTCCTGATTGGATAGAAGAACAAGATTATTTTATGTATTTGACTGGTAATAATTATGATATAGGCGGCAGTCCGTATAGTTTTTGTCAGAATTGTTTTATCCGTGCGCGCAAGGGTGCATTTTTGCTGGCTGCGTGGCGGGCGATGATTCTGGATTATTGGATGCACGAAAATCATATTTTTGATTATTTTATGCATCAGTTATTATTCAAGACTTTGGTTGAAAATGATGAACGGGCTAAAAAATATTTTGCTAAGATGCCGCATGTTGCCCAAGATCCAACACATGTATTGTGGTGGAATTATCAGAATAAACCATTTGATCAAAAGAAATTTGATGAATTAACATCAGGTGCGTTTTTCCAAAAAACAACGTATCGTGGAACCGAGAATCCTGTTCCTGGTTCGTTTGCAGATGTTATGATAAACAAAATGTAGGATTTAATGATGGTAAAAATATCTGTGATTATTCCTGTATATAACGGTGCAAAATATTTGTCGCGTTGTTTGGATTCTGTGTTGGCACAGACTTGCCGAGATTGGCAAGTGATTTGTATCGATGACGGAAGTACTGATGATACAGGGATAATCTTGGATAAATATGCTAAACAGGATAAAAGATTTATTGTTGTTCATAAAAAAAATGCTGGTGTATCGGCGGCACGTAATGACGGTATCAAATTGGCAAAAGGTACATATATCCATTTTATGGATGCAGATGATATTATTGATTCTAATTATTACGAAACAATGATTAGTGCAGGGGATGATTTTGATATGATTTGCAGTGGCTTTGTTTCAAACAGTAAATATTCTGATAATTTACAGTATACCCATGAACATAATATGAAAACATTGTTTGGTAAGTTGTTTTGGAGTCAGGCTTTGTTAAAATCTTTTGTTTGGCGTTATTTGTTCAAAACGGATTTTATAAAGAAGAATAAATTACATTTTGATACAAATTTAATATCGCAAGAAGATGCAATATTTGTTTTACAAAGTTTATTGATTTCTGGGGATATGTTGATTGTTCCAAATGTAAATTATCATTATATATTTAATAATGATTCTGCATTGAATAAGAAAGATAAAAAGCATCGTGAAAAATTGAAACAGCAATATAAAATGGGCAAGATGTACAGAAAACAATATGCCAAGGATAACAATGTTATGTTCTTGTGGCGGTTTAGAAAAATAATTAAATTATTCTTTTAATTAAAAAGGGATAAATATGGCACCAAAGATATCTATTATTATTCCAATGTATGGGGTTGAAAAGTATTTGCGCAGATGCTTGGATTCTGTTAAAAATCAAACTTTTCAAGATTGGCAGGCAATTTGTGTTGATGATGGGTCCCCTGATAAATCGGGTGAAATTGCAGAAGAATACGCAAAATCTGACAAACGGTTTGTTGTTGTACATAAAGAAAATGGTGGGCTGTCGGATGCGCGTAATGCTGGGATGCCGTATGCAAAAGGTAAATATATAATGTATTTGGATAGTGATGATTTTATTCATCCACAAACAATGGAAATTGCGTATTTTTTTGCGGAAAAGAATAATTCGGATATTGTTTCTTTTCAATATGACAGGGCATATCGTCCGCGTTTGATGTTGCGACATATTTTGCATATGGATACTGATAATGTTGTGCCGCGTGGTATCAAGAAAAGGTACGATATAAAAAATATAAAAACAAAAACCACAGATGATGTGTTCGAGGTTGCAACCGAACGCACACATAACAAGAGAAATCCAAATCGTTCATTCCTGATAAAACATTGTCAGGTTTGGAAAAATTTGTATAAAAGAACATTTATAAAAGATGTGCCATTTATCAAAGGAATTATTTTTGAAGATTTTCCATGGTGGTCCGAGGTAATGTTGCAAAAACCTCGTGTGACGGTTGTGCCGTTGCCACTGTATTATTATATTCCAAATTTTGGCGGAATTGTACTGTCGGCAAAACAATTAAAGATGATAAAAAGTTTATGCATTGGTATTGGTGATGCATATGAAAAATATAAAAACAATGCTGATGTCGAACAGATGAAACAATGGCAGGACAAGTTTTTGTGGTTTTTTGTGAACAAAGCGTTTGGCAAAATCAAGTATCTGAAAACAGATGAAGAAATTAAAGAAGCCAAAGAATGTTTTAAGCAATTAAAACAAATTGGACTGTTTGATTCTTATCCAAATGAATGGTATAAGTTAGTTTGTGATATTCAAAAGTTTATTAATCAATAAGGAAGAAGAAATGAAAAAAGATGAAATAACAGTCGTTTTTAGTAGTGATGATAATTATGCAAAATATCTAGGCGTTAGTATATGTTCGCTGATTAAAAGTTCAACTAAGAAAAATAATTATAATATAATTATATTGGATGGGGGCATTTCAGATTTTAATAAAGACGCTTTATCAAAAATGGCCACAGATAATGTTAATATAAATTTTTATGATATGTCTCCTGTGGTAGAAGAATATAAGAAGCGGTTGTTTGTTTCTGGACATATTAGTATGGCTGCGTACTATAGATTGTTTATAGCTGATGTTTTGAAAAATTATGAAAAGATTATTTACACGGATTGTGATGTGACATTTGTTTGTGATATAGCTAATTTATGGAATGAGAAAATTAGAAAAGATGATTTGATTGCTGCCGTACCAGATATCGGGTTAATTTATTCTATGGATAATGGTAAACAGAATAATGAATATTTTTTAAAGTGTATAGGTGTTGAAAAAATAGAGGAATATTTTAATTCTGGTGTTTTAATCATGAACTTAGAAAATATGAGAAAATGTGATTTTGTAAACAAATGTATTGAAAAATTAAAAGAATTGAAAACCCCTGTGTTTCATGACCAAGATATTTTGAATGCTGTTTGTGTTGGAAGGGTTACATTTTTACCGTTTAAATATAATTATTGGGGAAATTTTAAATATGAAAACCCAAAATATAAAGAACAATTTCCAAAGCAGTATTTAGAGTTTTTTGAAATAGCATCAAAAGACCCTGCAATAATTCATTATAAACCATGGATTGTGCCTAAGTTAGAGAAAGCCTACATCTTTTGGGAATGTGCACGAGAGACACCTTTTTACGAAGAAATATTATATACAAATATATTTGATATTAAGTATATTATGAGATTTTCACATTTAAAAAGGAAGATTTGGTTGTATAATCTGCTGTATGCTGTGACACACAACATTAAATTTAAGAATAAACAAAGTAGAGCAATAGCAGAATTGTGGAGACGAAAATAATCTTTTTTTAATCGTGGAATATTTCGCGAATTGTCCAAACGGGTATCTTATAAAACACCAAGATTATTTTACGGATAATTCCTTTTTTATGTCCGCTGTGCATTTTGAAAAATACAGTTCTTTTTATGCGGGCAAGTTTCCCATACCATGGGTCACGATAAACACAGCGGTTTAACCAACCTTTTTGCATTATTATGCCATTGTATCCCATTTTGATTAAATCTTTGACACGGATTCCACGATGACGGTCCAATACATAGTCTTCTTGGTAATCGTAACGACGTAATTTTGGCAGTGCAGGGATTATATCATGAATTTGTGATGATAATAAATATTCGCCATACCAATTAAATTCATAAGGATACATATTTATCAAATCTGGAAATGTTAATTTGTTTTTATCCAAAAAATTCTTTTGCATATCTGTTAAAACATCAGCAGAAAATACCTGGGACATATGAACAAAATCATAGGTTCGACCATGTCTTTTGAAATAATTTTTGATAAATGTATGATTTGTATTTGGTGTTAGTATTTCTGTCATACACAAATATGGTGTATTTTTATCATACATAAAATCAGAAATATAAAAATTATCTATGAAATAACAATCGGAATCATAAATTGTATAATAATTGCATAGCCCCAGTTTATAAAATCCAAGTTTTATAATTTGCTGGCTTTTCCAATTTTGAATGGCGTTTGTATCAATATTGTTTGCGCGTAGCACTTCTTCGTCAGATACAATGATAAAATCATATAATTCTTTGTTGTTGCGTAATGTCTTTTCGAATAATTCTTGGTCTGATTCTGGGCAGCATACAACAAACGGAATTTTATCAGCATTGAATTTATCAATACTGTCTTTTAGAATTTTAATTCTTTTTATGTCTCCGCGATATGATTTACAAAACAAAACCAAATTATATTTAGGCATTTAGAATATCCTTTAAGTTATTCAAAGATTCTTGTTTGATGTCATTTGCGGTTTTATCCAAGTGTTTAATATATTTATCATAATCCTTGGACGTTGTTAAAATTGCTTTTTCCATACCGCTGGCTAAATCGTCATAGATAACCGCATTTTTATCATCAAATTTATAAAATTTTGCAAATTTTTTATGAATAACGGGAATTTTCCTAAAACCGTATATCAGTTGTGCAGAACCAGTAACCTGAGTTTTAATGTATCTGTCGTGTTCAGGATTTTTATCGTCCAATAATGGTAAAAAGAAATGAGCCGATTCCACAGCATCGTACATTTTGTCGTAATTTAAATGCCCCAATAATGTTAAATGTTGTTTTACGTCATTATCAATATGTTTTAATGAACCATCGCCAACAATGAATACATGG
Organism: uncultured Pseudomonadota bacterium; assembly: GCA_902774305.1. GTDB lineage: Bacteria > Pseudomonadota > Alphaproteobacteria > Rs-D84 > Rs-D84 > Enterousia. The sequence continues at coordinate 3,548 of CACYHY010000036.1, read as the reverse complement.
AATTTGTAACCTTGGTTATGGAGTTTTTTGATGGCATCTAGTAATAATGTATGATTTTTTCTTTTGGGGTTTATGCCACCCACAGATATAAAATTGGTTTCGTTTGATTTTTTAGGAACAGAGTAATCGCCAAATAAATGTGGATTTATATATATACTGGTACCCCCCCCTTGTTTTGTCAACAATTTTACCCAACATTATATTATGTGATTCAGGAATGTTGCTATAATAATCATGTATAAATGATTGGTTGTGGTGTACATAGTATACAGAAGGGTGCTTTTGTAAATCTGGATGTGCATCAATAATCGGTTTATGATATGTATAATTATAAGAAGAGCATACTATTATATGGTCGTATCTGTTTAAATATTTGCTGACCAATAATTTTGAAAATTCTTTTGTTTTTGTATAAAATAGTTTATCTGGATTTAATCTGGCAAATGGGTTTTCTTTTTTGATAGTTTTTGATACTAAAACATATGTGTTTATACCTAAATCTTGAAAATATTTTATATAACCACCAATTACTTCGCCATGACAGCCATTTGTTTCAACCAATAAAACATTGTTGGTTTTTGGAATAAATTTCATAAAATCATTCTTAAATAAATTAAAAAACATATTTTATCCTTATTTTTCAAATTCACATTTATTAGGGAAGCGTTTTTGTAAAAATTCTATGTTTTTGTGTAGAATTTCTGATGTGTTTTCAGGGGCATCATTTATACAAAATGTTGGTGCTTTTAATAATGCTTCCTTGGCCAATGTAATATTTGTGCACACTACATTTGATTTTTTTATAGTATTCCAATGCAATAAATTGTATATAAAATTTGATATTTTATGTTTGCCGTATTTTATTGCGCGTGCATGTGTAAAAGTTGCACGTCCTGTCATTAAATTATATAAATTAAAGGTCCAACGCTGGATTTCATCATCAGTACGGAATTTGTTTTTTATTTGTTTGTTTACTTGTTTTTTTATTACAGGATTTTTTAAACATTCAATCCAAGATGATTTTATATAAGGGTCAATTCCATGAGATGGTCGTCCAAAATACATTTTTTTACCGAAGGCATCATCTAATATTTTGGCAGAATTTATCAGTGTTTTTGTATAGCCATCCATGGTGGATTTCCATTTTTCTATGTTTGACGGATGTTTGATGTATGCGTTAAACAAAACCTTGGCGCGTCCCATTTTATCAAAAAAGAAAGATGGAGCTAAATGTTTGTTAAAAAATGTGTCATCATTCATCAAAATAAATTTATCCGCCAGTCCTGGAATATTTGGTATACACATTTCAATAGTTGTTGCATTAAATGTTGGTAGAGCGGATTCAGGTATAATTTGTTCATGTGGAACAATTGTAATTTTTGGATGATTGATATTCAACCATTTTGGTTTTTGATTAAATCCGGTAATAATATAGATATGATTTACCCATGGAACACATTCGGCCACAGAACGCAAAGAATAACGGAATTCGCCATTGTCGCGAAAACGTTCTTCGTCAGCAGCACCAGCATATACAGGCTTTTTACCTGTAATAATTTCTAACCATTTATCTTTTTCTGCGCGCCATTTTTTGTCGGAACCATCAACCCACAAATAAACAATATCTATCCGGTTATTTGTCATTTTTAAACCCCTGATTTTTTGAAACGATTTGGTATTTTTACAACAGGTTTTAATCCAATCATTGCCGGTTTGCGTAATGCGTAAATAGGACGCAAATATGTTTGCAATATGCGTGCAATTCGTAACCATTTTTCAGATTTTATCTTGGAATTTGTGACTGCATTGATTGTACCGTTTCCGCGTCTTTGTAAATGGTTAAGCCAATCAGCGCCACGTGCAGCGGCCTTGCGTTCCAGCATTTTCATATCGATTGCGCCAAAGTGCAACAGATATAAATTTTTATCAATATGAAAATTATGATGACGAATACTGTGAAATCCGCTGCCCCATGGTGCGTTTATCACTTTTACCACTGGTTTTGTATAACGTGTAGAGAGCAGGGCGTATTCGCGTTGTTCTAAAAAAGGTGCCCCTATATCCAGTTCTTTTTCACAATTCAAATTTTGACCGATGTCCAGACCAAGTCCAGAAAGTGATGTCTTAATTTTTTTGTCGGATAAATATTGTGCAAGAGTTTTTTTTGTGTTTGGATCGACAATTAAAAATTCGTCACTGTCACAGCCGATAACAATATCGTATGTTTTTAACAATTTGGATGCCAATTCTGATAATTTTCTAATTCTATATTTATCACCTGTGGCACGTGACATTGGTGTATGTGGCAATTTTGTAATATGTGCGTTGCCAGCGTTTGCGGGTTCTTTTTGGTCTGTGCCATCCAGTAATATATATAAATTTTCGGTGCCAAATTGTTTGCCGTAATATGCAATCCAACGTGATAAGAAAAATTCGTCATCACGTGCCATTGTTATTGCAGCAATCTTTTTTAATTTTTTCATATTTATTGTTTCCTTAATTTTTGAAACGCATATTTAATTCCACGAATGATTCCTGAAAACGGATTTGGTGTTAATAACCAAGATATATATTTTTCTGTATATGCATGATTTGCGCCATTTATTATAGCGTTTGCTATTTTTTTATCGCAATGTTTTAACACATAATACAGTTGATGCCCGATGGCGCCATTATGACGGGTGAATGACATACGTTTGATAAAAGGACACCCTAAACGGAATAATCGTTTTGGTTTGTTATAAACACTACGTCCTGGACATATAAACGGACAACGCCAGGTTAGGTTGTTTTCTTCTACTAAATCAGTAAATTTATTTTCATAAAGAACGGTTACGCGATTTTTGGTTGCAACACGTTGAACACCCATAATAAATTTATCAAACCAAATGCTGTTGAATACAGAGGGGCGCATACCTATAAACCAAGATTGAATATGGCGGTATTTCGTGTGTACACTTTCCACCATACCGAAAGCATCAGTGTTATAAGATTCCATTTTTTCTAAAACTGGTTTTAATGCATGTAATGGGCCGTACACAGAATCATTTGCTATATAAACAAAATCATAATTTTTTAAGATATTATGTTTTTTTGCCCATTCATATCCGCGTTTATATGACCCAAAATCATATTCGTAATGTCGCATTGCCATGCGGGCAATTGTATAATCTGCGACTTTATCCAGTTCAGATTCAGGACAATCAGAATCCATACATAAAATTACATCACCGCATTTTGATAATTCGCGTACATAAAAAACCAGGGCATCATCCAATGCGCCATGGGGATCGTATCCGGCAAATAAAAAAAGTCTTTTAGTTTTTTGCATAATTCTTTTTATTACTAGTATACAACGTTTATATTGTTTTTGTAATAAAAAAACCGCCCATTTGGGCGGTAATTTTTAGTCTTCGGTTTCAGCAAAACGATATGCTTTTTTACGTTTTCCGCTGTCTAATTCTTTTTTGCGTAAACGAATTGTGGCGGGTGTTACCTCTACCAATTCATCGTCTTGGATATAGGACAGTGCTTCTTCCAATGATATT
>CACYHY010000035.1 GCA_902774305.1 uncultured Pseudomonadota bacterium | reverse complement strand
GACACACCACAATTATCTTTATTTGGGTTATAAATTATGTCTGGGTGGATTATTTTAGATAAAGCATCAGGATTATTCAGCAGAACGGCATCTAACCGGATTGCGCGGTTATTCGGCGAGAAAAAATCTGGTCATATTGGAACATTAGATCCAATGGCAACCGGTGTTTTACCTATCGCTGTTGGCGATGCTACAAAAATGATACCTTTTGTTGAAGATGCGCATGGCGGTGTAAAAGAATATTTATTTTCACTAAAATTTGGCATAGATACCGACACATTGGATATAACCGGTACCGAAGTCGCACACAACGACATTATTCCAACAGACGAACAAATAAATAATGTGATTGCTGATTTTATTGGCGATATAGAGCAAATTCCACCATTGTATAGTGCAATACACGTTGAAGGTAAACGTGCATATAAAATTGCACGCGCTGGTGACAATATTGAATTGCCTGCACGTAAAATTCACATTTATGAATTAAAATATTTGGGGTTTGATTCTGAATCTTGGCAATTTTCTGTCCGATGCAGCACTGGGACATATGTTCGTAGTCTGGGGCGTGATATCGCAAAAAAATGCGGTGCAATTGCCACAGTTGATATGATTCGCCGTGTGTACACAAATGGATTTGATATAAAAAACGCTGTCACACTTGATTTTTTGGAAAATCTGTATAATAATGGTGCAGACATCAAGAAATTCTTGTTGCCGATTGATTCTGGACTGGGGGACATTCCGGTTTTGAATCTGGATGATAAAGATACCGAATTTTATAAAAATGGTGGCTTTATCAAAACCACAGCACCCAATGGACTGGTTCGCGTTTATAAAACAGATGAATTTGTCGGAATTGGTGTTGTACAAGATAAACAACTGCGTCCAAAACGCACAATATAAAGGAAAATGTAATGTCCATTACAAAAACAAAAAAATCTGAACTGATTAAAGAATACAGTGTTTCTGAGAAAGATAACGGCGGTAGTGCTGCATCCCAAGTTGCAGTTTTGACTGAACGTATTCGCAATTTGACAGAACACATGAAAAACAATCACAAGGACGAACACAGCAAACGCGGTTTGTTGTTGATGGTTAATCGTCGTAAGAAATTATTGGCATATATCAAACGCCGTAATGAATCTGATTACGAAGCTTTGATTAAAAAATTAGGTTTGCGTAAATAATTTCCAGATTTAATGTAATTAAATACCGCCACTTTGGCGGTATTTTATATAAAAAATCACCAACCAAACGGTTGGTGATATTTTTAGTAACAAATTTAATCTTATTCTGCTTCATTCATTGATTGTTCAGCAACAATAGAATCTTGCAAATCAGATACCAATTTGTTCAGATGTTCAACAGTTTCTGTATCATTCAAAGCAATTGCAATTTGGCGTGCGTTTTCCAAATTCTTTAATGCTTCTTCTTTATTGTTCAATTTCAGATATAATGCTGCTGTTTTTTCTGTGTACAACATCACATCACGAGACAATCTTTCACCTTGGGCAACATCGGTAATACCGCCCAGTTGTTCTTTGATAACCTGCATCGCAGAAGCATAATCTGTAACTGCATCTGTATAATCGCCCTTGGCAGTATATGCTTCGGCACGTTCTGCATACACATTTGGTGATACAGTTCCATCAGGACGAGCCAAAGAATTTGTATAATCAGCAATTGCACCATCCCAATTCTTTTGCCACAAATTCAACTGACCACGTTTTGCATACAAATCACGCATTGGAACAGATGGGGCTGGGTTTGTTGCAGCAACGACCAAAGCATTATTTATATCAATCATTGCAGCATTGTAATCTTCCATACGCATTTCCAACAAAGCTCTGTCATAAAACGCCAAAACATTTGTTGTATCATGTTCAACCGCAGAATTAAAGTCAGACATTGCTTTTTTATAATCGCCTAAAAGCATATAAGCCTCGCCACGTGCCAAATATGCAGTACCAGATACTGCACCAGAATCAACAACCGCTGTCAAATCAGCAATTGCGCCTTCGATATCACCAGCCGCTAATTTTTGTTGTCCTGCATTAAAATAATCATTCGCTTGCATTAAAATTTCTTCATTCAATGTAGCAGGATTATGAATCATTCCGTGACTGCGCCCCAAAATGTAAAATGTTGCAGCAATGAAAAATAGGATTATAAACCAATATACATAAATTGGTGTATTCCATGTAGAAGCCGCATGTTTTGTGGCATTTGTTTTGTTTTTATCTGTGGTTTTTGTGATAGTTTTACGCATCGAGACTCCCCCCTGTTTTTCTCTTATACTTAAATATTAAAGACTTTTGAGGAGTTCGTCAATACCTTTCTGTGATACTTTGATTATTTTTCCAACAGCGATATTTCCTAAATGCAAATTACCGAAAGATTCACGATGTAATTTTTGGACAGGTGCACCACATGTACGCAAAACTATTCTGACCTCGTTCTTTTTTCCTTCGGTAACAGTTACACGAATTTTTCCAGGTGCTATTTCTGTAATTTCCATTGGTCTGTAATGAATCCCATCCACCGTTGCACCACGCCGTGCAACATCAAAATTTGGCTTTATTCCGCCCACACGCGCAATATATGTCCTTGGAATTTTATTTGTTGGTAATGTTAACTTGCGTGCCAAATCACCATCGTTGGTCATCAAAAGCAATCCAGTAGTTTTATAATCCAAACGTCCAACATAACGCAAATGTTTGTATTTATCTGGTAACACATCATAGATTGTCTTTCTGCCTAATGGATCACGAGCAGTTGTCATAACATTTAATGGTTTATTGAAAATATATAATTCTGTTTCTGGTTTTGATTCTATTTTTTTCCCGTTCACAGTGATTATATCTGTTTCATCAACCAAAGTTGCAGGCGAATCTATTTTTTCGCCATTTACAGTCACCACACCTTCGGATATTAATTTTTCAACATCCCTGCGTGATGCAATTCCACAATGTGCGATAAATTTTGCTATTCTTTCTTTCATTTAAGCACCCGTGATATTGCAATTGGTGCAGCCAATTCTGCACGTAAAATTGTTTTACCCAATGATAGTCCTTTGGCACCATTTTTATCCAGAACTTCGAATTCTTTATCCGAAAATCCACCTTCGGGTCCAACTAATACATTCTTAATATTTTTATATTCACTAGGCAATTTATGACCGTATGCAGCACGTTCATCTGCAAAAACCAAATCAGAAAACGGCAAATCAGCAAATTTTATTGGTGCAATAATTTCTGGCACACTGTTACGATTTGATTGTTCAGATGCCTCAATCACGATTTTTTTCATTCTTTTCCAATTAATATGCTGTGCAACAGTTCGTTCTGTAATAACAGGCACCAATTTTGCAACACCCATTTGTGTCGCCATATTCAGCATATCATCCAATCTTTTTATTGGTGCAAAATATAATGTAATATCACCAGATGGGTCAGTATGATCTGTTTTTTCGCCAATCTTCATTGTTTTTCCATCCGCATTTAGTGTTGCAGAGTATTCATTTCCATCACCAAACACGAGACAATCATTACGCCGCATAACATGTGATAAATAATGCGCCACAGACTTATCAACCGGTATTATATTACCGGACTCAATATTTTGACCTATAAAAATTCTTGGCACATTTTTCATAATATGATTTATCTGAAAGCTTTTTTCTGATATAATAGTAACACCATGGCTGAGAAATTCAAGATTTTATCTGCGGGCGGTGATTCCAAGGGGCTGAATATTTTCAAATCTTCGGCTTATAAGGAACACGAACGCGCACCAATGGCCCAGATGTTTTGGACATTCCGTTGGAATGCCACTGCATGGGTGATGTGCTTTATCGCGTTCGGTATAGCCTTTATTTTGGAACATATGTTCCGGTATGGTTGGTCACCAGCAACAGCCCATTGGGCAGGACTGTTTTTTCGTGATGCAATTCAAACTTGTGGTATATCCATATTTGCTCAGGTTCCATCTTGGGTGGCACGTTCAATAATGCGCCCTGATTTTGCCTGCATTGTCCCATTTATACCGATGATTGTTTTTTATCTGGTTGCAGATGATACATTGACCAAAGAATTCAATCCGCATGGCAAAGATATTTATGATGAAAAATCTTCCCGCAAGGCAACTGCCGATGATATCAAAAGAATGGGAAAAAACGCTTGGAAAACAAAACAAGGTTTGTTCCAAGGTTTTATGATGGTGTTGGGTTATTTCAAAGACAAAGGAAAATCCAAACCTTTGATGCTGGACGAAACATTATCAACATTGTGTGTGGCGCCTCCGGGAACCGGTAAAACAGCGGGTGTTGTTATTCCAACAATTGTAGAATGTGATAATGTTTCAATGATTATCAACGACCCAAAACCTGAATTGGATTTCAAGACATCTGCATACCGTGCAACCGTTGGACCAGTGTTTATTATGAACTGGGCCGGACAAGATGACCCAGAACGCGGAATATTTTATCCGTCATGGAATCCATTGTCCCCAGAACACGTGCCTTTTGAAATAGAGCAACGCGATTTGTATATTGATACAATTTGCAAAGTATTGGTTCCTGATGCTGCAGGCACCAGTGCGGACCCTCACTGGTCTATATCTGGTCGTGCTGGATTATCTGGTTTTATACATTACATTGTTTCTAAAATTGAACGCGCCAAGGCCGATGATTATTTTTATTCCCGTTTACAATCTGGGGAATTTAATCAAGAAGATTCAAATGTTTTGTTAGAATACTATTTGGCTATGTCCAGTAATCCGAATGCCTATGCGGCCATGGGTTTATTGCAACGTGGCGAATTAAACGCTATGAATTATGTCCATGTTGGTTCGTGGCGCCATATTCCTGACGCATGGCTTGGCAAAGAAGCATCTTTATCTATGATTTTGGATTGGTTAAACGCATCACAGTTGGCAAATGCCGCAGAATTAGAAGAACGCCGCAAACAAGGTGATCAAATGGTTGCCTTGGCGGATCCAATGAAGGATGTTTTAGAAGCTGCTGTGAACGAAGCGGTAGAATTCGCATATTCACATCGTGCAGTATTGGAATTGACACAACTGGCAAATACACCTGATAAGGAACGCGGATCTATATTATCAACAATTATGGCAGGATTAGGCATATTCCGTAACTCTGCTGTACGTAACAGAACAAGTCATTCGGACTTTCATTTCGAAGATTTACGTGGATTACGTGACCCGCGCGATGGTAAAGTCAAACCAGTATCTGTGTATTTATCAATTAACATGGTTGATGCCCAGGCTTTGAACCCGATTACAGGTATATTTATTGAATTGATGTCTAATTATCTGTTGGTGAACACACCAGATGCTATCAGCACATCTGGTAAAAAATTAGGACCGTATCCAGTATTGTTCGTTTTGGACGAGATGCCAAAAATGCAAAAATTGGATGCGGTTATCCAAGGTCCGGATTTGGGACGTGGACAACAGATTTCATACCTGATTATTGGTCAGGACATTCACCAGATTCAAGAAAAATATGGTGCAGATGCGGCGGCAACAATTATTTCTACAACTGCTGCCAAGGTTATCATGCGTCAAAATGACCCAGATTCCGCAAAACGTTTTTCTGAAATGATTGGTAAGAAAATCGAGAAAAAAATCGAAAAGAAAAAAGACAAAAATGGTAAAGAAACTGGCGAAACCGAAGAAAAAACAAAAGATCCTAAAGACTTGTATTCACCTATGGATATTATGACTTTGCCAGAAGAAAAACAAATTATCTTGTTCCAAGGTTGGTATCACAGACCGATTGAGGCCAATCAAGAGAGATACTTCAAACAAGAAAACGATATTCAAAAAAGGTTATATGCCAAGGTTATGATGGGCAGAGCTTCACCTATGCCAGAATTCTTGGTCCCTGAACACTATCGTGCAATGGGATACAAAGGCCCAATAAAATTTATGGATCCTACTACAAAAACAATAAAAGTTTTGGCAGAATAGTTTTATGAAAAAAAGCATCTGTGTTTTATGTAGTTTATTATTTGTTGCTGCTTGTGCCAGCGTGACTTCTTCTAATTTGAATAATGCCAGACGCTCATTTGCAAACGATAATTTTTTAGAATCTGCATCAAATTTTGCGAATAATAAAGATATAGCAAATCAAGATAGTTTGGAATTATTGATTACTGGGTTATCTCAATTTCAGGCAAAAAATTACGACCAAAGCGATAACGCATTTGAAGAATTTAACAAACGTAACATCGATACTATCGGTGGCAGCACCCTACGCGAAGCCAAAGGGTTACTGTTGGGCAAATTATCAACAGAATATAAACCATCTATGATGGATTCTTTGTTTGTTTCTTACTATCAAATTTGGGATGCAATTGGCGAAGGGCGCAAAAATGATGTGCGTGTCATAATAAATCAATCTTATGCCAGACAACAAGATATGTCGCGTGCATATGCCGATTTGGTTCAAAAAAATCAAAAACATACCACAGATGAAAATTCTGAATTGATGTCAACGTTAAAACAACAAAATTCAACTTGGGCGGCATATACAGATATTATGAATCCTGCCCTGATGTATTTATCTGGCATTTGGTTTTTATCGCAGGGCGATTATTCCGATGCGCGAACATATTTGCAACGCGCCACCGGTATGGCATCAGGAAATTCATTTATAAAAACTGACTTAAACTTGGCTGAAAACAATAAAAAACCAACAGATACAACATGGGTATTTATAGAATCTGGATTTGCCCCAATGTTGCAACAAAAAGAATTATCGCTGCCTGTGATGGCTGGTAATGGTATGGTTGTTGTATCTATTGCGGTTGCAGAGCCAACATTTAATAACAGCAATCCTGTTACATGGGCTTCGGAAATTGCCGATGTAAATGCTATGTTTATGACGGAATTTAACGAATACAGAATAAATGATGCACTGCGTGCATTTACTGCCGCATCTGCACGTGCCATTGCCCAAGCAACAGCATATAATTCCAAAAGTTCGTTATCGGGTTTAATCGGTCTGGGGTCAACCATATTTTCTATGGCAACAACCAACGCCGAGGTTCGTTCATGGGTGACTTTACCCGAAAAAATTAGTGTTCTGAGGTTAAACACCGCGAACTTGATTGATTCTGGATTAAATGCTAAACTGGGAACAGATATAGCATTTCCAAAGTCCGGAAATTATTTGATTTATGTAAGATTGACCAGTTCTGCGCCAATTGTACATATGTTCAAGATATAAAAAAGGAGAAAAAATGAAAAAATTATTACCAATTGCATTGTGTGCTGTATTGGCTGCATGCGGGCAAACACGCGTAGTTGATTTAGATAACGAACGCGAGGTTCAATCCATGCAAGATGTTATGGAACTAGAATATCGTGACTGGACAAAAACAGCCGAATATATGACTAATTCCATGTTAAAAAGCAATGCTTTGACAGGTGTTTCTAAACCAGTTATCGCTGTTGCAAATATCAAAAACGATACAATGCAAAGATTTGATACAGATATTTTGATTAAAAAAATCCGCACAACGATTTTGAAATCTGGTCGCGCACAAATCGCAACAAACTTTTCTGGTGAAGATACAACCAGCAACACTGTGCGTAACACTCGCGGAAATGACGAATATGACCAATCAACATTTGCCAGCAAAGGCACATTGATTGCGCCAAATATGTCATTGTCTGGCAAAATGATTCAACGCAATCTGAAATTGAATTCTGGTTGGTTTTCATCAACAGATACTCGCGTAGAATATTATCTGCAATTGACTTTAACAGATTTGAAAACAGGTTTATCTGTATGGGAAGACGAACAACCAATTGTTAAAGAAGGCGACCATGCGCCAACATGGTAAAAACAAATTATTAAAAGACCGCCAAAATGGCGGTCTTTTTTTGTGACGGATAGATTTTGATTGATTGTACATCAATCAAAAGGATTTTCGGACTTTTCGTATTCTATTACAATCGGTAAGTGTTCCCATTGTAACGCAGTCGCAATTCCACGGCGTAAATAACGCGTATAAGATTCTGGAATATCAGATGCGCCACCAACATTTATGCGTACACGCATCGGATGACGACCAACTTGTCGTGCGAATTTTATCTTCATAGCGCGTTTCAACCGTGACATAGGTGGTTGACGATCTGCAACCAATTTTTCAACAATTCTATTTAACAAACTGGTTGGAACAGATGCGGTTGATATGTCCCATTGTTGATAAATACGTTTGAACATATTTTGAACACCTGTGCCAGTCTCGGCAGATATTGCCAAAATCATTGGTTTGATTATCTGGTGGAAAGAATTTGTAAATTGGTGTTTCAACTTTAATAATTTTTCATCCCTGATTTCAGGTTCGACCAAATCCCATTTATTCAATGCGACACACAAAATCTTACCTGCATCATATACGCGCGCAGCAATCCCTAATGCTTGATTTTCAATATTTTTAGTTGCATCCACAACCAAAATTATAACATCTGCTTTTTCAATTGTTTCAACATCGTCCGTCACCCCAGCCTTGCGCCGAAGTCCCGCCGTATCCATAATTACAATATCACGCCCATAAAAATGTGTCGGTATTTTAACAGTATCACGTGTAATTCCAGGGGCATCTTTAACAATTTGACGATTTTCTCCCAAAACACGGTTCACAAACGTTGATTTACCAACATTAGGCTGTCCTAATACCGCTATTTTTAAACGCTCGTCTGCGGGCATTTCTGACACATCTGTGTTGATTTGTTTTTCAGACGCGATTTTATCTAAAAATTCATATATTTCATCAAAACCGCGTTTATGTTCAGCAGAAATCAAAACAGGCGACCCACAACCCAACTTCAAAAATTCGTGCACATCTGCAACACGTTTTAACGACTCTGATTTATTTGCCAATAACAATACAGGCGCTTTGGTTTTACGATGGACCAATTTTGCCCATTCAATATCCATAGGTGTTAACCCGACACGACCATCAACCACAAATAATACCGCATCAGCCGACATAATCGCATTTACCGCCATATTTGTTGAATCAGCCGCAATGCCGGTTTTGGCATTTTCCAGTCCCGCCGTATCAAATAATTCATATGGTCTGTCTTTGATAATACCACTGATTGTATCGCGTGTAACACCCGGTCTGTCGTGAACAAGCGCATCACGCGTTCCTGTCAGAGCGTTAAACAAAGTTGATTTTCCTGTATTCGGGCGACCCGCAATTATTACTTTCATCATTGTTTTTTCCGTTGATTTTTTATAATTATAAAGCAAAAATATAAATAAGCAAATAAAGGAAGAAAAAAATGCATTATAAAACCAGAAAATTATTAAACAACGTTCGCGATGCTATTATAAATCCTAAAAGTTTTTTCAAAAAAATCGTGGCTGACGGTGATTTGGAAGAATCTATGTTACAGGCCTTTATATATGGTTTGATTGGGGGCGGATTGGTTTTATTCTTCCGCCTGATTGGTGGCGCAACGATTACTATTGGAACCGTTTTTGCTTCACTGATTATTGTTCCAGTATTGGCGGTTGCGCTGTTGTTTGTAATGGGTGGATTATTGATGTTAATTTCCGAGATAACTGGTGGCGAACGCGATTGGGAAATTGCAATAAAAGGATTGGCATCTGTATTTTTTATGTATCCTGTTATTCTGGTTCTGAATGCATTAGCATTTAATTGTTGGTCGCTGTGGATTATCAGTTTATTTGTTGATACATGGGTTTTATACATGCTGTATTGCATTTCTGTGTATTGCATGCATGGTCAAAAATTCAATGTTATGATTGTGATTGGCATTTTGGCTGTATTTATGCTGACAGTTTATGTGACAGATTACAGAATTGGTTGGTTTATGCTGAAAAACGCCAGCGCAACATTGGCCTGTTTGTTATAAAAAAATTTGCAAATATGTAAAAATATATCTATAATACCCAAAGTAAAAACGAATAATTTTCTCCGCAAAAACAAATAAATAACAATAAAAATATGGAGAAAACTATGTTATTTGGTTTATTAAATAAAAAAGACAAGGATGCCCAACATCCTTTGAATCACCCTATCGCTGTTGAAATTAAATATGGCGATGAAACTTTACGTTTGGAAACAGGCCGCATGGCAAAGCAGGCAAATGGTTCCGTTTTGGCAACTATGGGTGGAACAATGGTTTTAGCAACAGTGTGTGCTGAAAAAGCTGCTGTCGAGGGTCAGGATTTCTTTCCTTTGACTGTTGATTACCAAGAAAAATTCGCATCCGCTGGTCGTATTCCTGGTTCACGTGACAGACGTGAAGGCAAAGCATCTGTATCTGAAACATTGATTGCGCGTCTTATTGACCGCCCTATTCGTCCTTTGTTCCCAGAAACTTTCAAAAACAAAGTTCAAATAATTGCTCAGGTATTTTCATACGACAAAAAGAATCAACCTGATATTTTGGCGATGATTGCGTCATCCGCAGCATTGGCTTTGTCTGGCGTTCCTTTCCAAGGACCAATCGGCGCTGCACGCGTTGGCTATATCGATGGCAAATATGTAGAAATGGATTTGGTCGTATCTGCAACCAAAGATGGCGTGTTGATGGTTGAATCTGAAATCGGTGAATTGGATGAAGAAACAACATTGGGCGCTGTTAAATTCGGTTTTGATCAACAACAGACTGTTATCAATGCTATCAACGAATTGGTTGAAAATGCTGGTAAAGAACGTTGGGAAGTACCACAAAATAGCGAAGAATATGTCGCTATGGAAAAGGACTTTGCGCAATTCAACGGTCAAATCGAAGAAGCATTGTTGATTAAGGAAAAATTGCAAAGATTGGAAACTTTGGCTGACATTCACGCTCAGGCCAAAGCACGTATTCCTGAATTATTCCCAGAGACAACCACAGCAACATCTACATTGGAATCATGGGCTGATGAAATTGTTGAAGGTTTGACTGCACATATTATGCGTAGCAATATTTTGGCTGGTAAACCACGTATCGATGGAAGAGACACAAAAACAGTTCGTCCAATTGAAATTGAATTGGGTGTATTACCACGCGCACATGGTTCTGCATTGTTTACACGTGGTGAAACACAAGCGTTGGTGTCATTAACATTGGGTGGTGGCAAAGATGCATTACCAATTGAATCTTTGGACGGTGCCGATGAACGCGATTTCATTTTGAACTATAACTTCCCTGGTTATTCTGTGGGTGAAGCCAAAGGTTTAAAATCGCCTGGTCGTCGTGAATTAGGTCATGGTAATTTAGCTTGGCGCGCTTTGCATCCAATGATGCCAAGTCGTGAAAAATTCGACTATGTTGTCCGCGTATGTTCTGACATTTTGGAATCAAATGGATCTTCATCTATGGCAACAACATGCGGTGCAACATTAGCCATGATGGACGGCGGTGTGCCACTTACACGTCCAGTTGCCGGTATCGCAATGGGATTAATCAAAGAAGGCGATGATTACGCTATTTTGACAGATATTTTGGGTGACGAAGATCACTTGGGCGATATGGACTTCAAAGTAACAGGAACGAAAGATGGTATTACTGCTTTGCAGATGGATATCAAAATCACT
>CACYHY010000034.1 GCA_902774305.1 uncultured Pseudomonadota bacterium | reverse complement strand
ATCCAAAAGATAAAATCAACAAATATACTTCAATAACGCAGAAATCTAATAAAAACATATATAAATAAATACTAAACTAACCGACATACGGATTAACAGAGGCGAGTAAGTTGGCTGAAAGCCGCAGAATCCGTGGCTTACAGCGGTTTTTGCGGTTTGCTCATATATGGGTATGTATTTTCTAAAAAACGTACTAAAATCAATGAATTATACGTAGATTTCTGTATGAAATTATGTACATATGCATACATGTCATACGTGATATTTGCTTTCATTTCAATATTTGATTTCACACTATAAATCTATCTTGAAACCAAATTGATTGTTAATAGACATCACGAAACTCACATCTTTTTTTGATATCAAAATTGAAATCAGTATTGATTTTAGTCCTGATTTCTATTGCAAATGTCCAGCTTTTTTATTACGATTGATACCAATTAAAAACAAAAGGAATACAGCCGATGAGACTTGGTGAAATAAAAAATATATTGGATAAATATCTGACACCAGAACACATAATTGCACTGGAAATTGAAAACAATAGGGCATATGGTAACCAGTATGTGATTATCAAGAATTATAATAAACTTGTATATATAGAAAATTTTGTTGCTGAGCAAGGCCTGATTGTGCAAGGTCGTGAAGTTTTTCTGAATGCGACAAAACCAAACAACCCAAATAGTTCGGAAGCGATAATGCAAACAGGTATTGTAAATCAAATATCGCAATACATAAATGCGTTAAATCAATTCGTTAGAATTTATTACCTAACATTGAACACAATGGTAAAACCTCAAGACCCGCAATTATTAAATATTAAGCTGCCAGATAGAGATAATTTTTCTATCAAAGATATGGAAAAATTGATGCAAAAATTACATGTGATATTGAATGGAATTTCTGAGGCGATAGATATTCCTGCTTCTTTCGATATTGTTGGTGTTGATTCTGGTAGCAAGTGGATTGAGATTAAAGTAAATGTGGGACCGGACTGTGCTACAAAGTTATTTGGTATTATAATGGGCATTTTGGGTATCGGTATCGGTACATTTGAATTGCGCGAACATTATTATCAATCAGAAGAGGCAAAACTTTCGTATGAAATAATAGATAAAGAATACAAAAAACAAACCAGTTTTGACGACCATGTTATTCGTATGGTTGATAAGAAACGTGATACAGATATAGAAATATTGTTGAAAAAAACAGACATTAAAAAACCAGATGCTAAAAACAAAATAGATACTATTGTAGCGCATATAGTTGATGCTTTGCATGATGGTGTAGAGTTTCATCCTTCGTTGAATCCACCAGAATATATAACAGACGAAAATAATGTTATTCGTGTTGACTATGAAAAATTTCATGAAATAGAGACAAAAAAGCATCAACCCAAACAAATAAAGTCTGATGAAGATGCTGCAAAAGGTGCAGAGTGAGGTTAATAATGTGGGGATATTTTACACATTCTTTTTTACCAATATTTTTATCAACGTTTTTTGGTGCTTTGGCAGCATTTGTATGTTCTGCTATTTATGAATATTATAAAGGCAGAACACGTCGTAAAGCTTTATTAACAACGTACTTCCATAATTTATTTACGGCTTTACGTAATTTGACAATATTTGCAAATAATGCACAGAATACATTAACACAAGTAAAGACTAATCCGAATTATTTACGCTTCCCACCGATTAAAAATATAGAATTTGATTTTCATGAAGAAGATTTGTCTTTTGTTCAAGAACACCATAATTCGTTTTTTGATTCATTGATTCAATTAAAAATAGAATTGAACACAATGCACGAACTTGGTGAACTATATAAAGAAACCAGAGAAATACAATTTTTGTATGATATTCATAATCGTATATTTGCGCTGGCTTGGCAAATAACGATAACCATGCAAAATGTTAATAAGTATATGTTGAAGTATTATAAAAAAGACTTAACAACCCAACCAATAAAAGACGGTTGGAATAATGTGGACAAACAATGTGATGAATGGTTTGAAAATCTAAAAACATGGTCAAATCAGGCTCTGGTTGAAGTCATAATGAATAGTATAAAAACAATAAAAGAGTCCTGGCCAATCGATTTTGATAAAGATAAGAAAAACAAATGACAACTATATTATTACCCATTAAACCAAAATTTGTTAAGGAAATACTTGCCGGAAACAAGTTGTTCGAGTTTAGAAAGCAAATACCTACACGGAAAGTCGATAAAGTAATAATTTATAGTTCTTCACCAGTGTGTGCGGTAGTTGGAGAAGCTGAAGTTTCTGAAATATTGTCAGATACACCTACGAATATATGGGGCATAACGAAAAATTATTCTGGAATTGATGCGGTTTTCTTTTTTGAATATTTCCAGGGAAAAAGCATCGCGTATGCGTACAAATTAAAAAACATCAAAAGATATAAGAATTTAAAACAAATCACTGATTATGGTTTTAAATGTGCGCCTCAATCATTTGGTTATATTAAATAAAAAGACGATTTTATTTTTATGATTTTATTATAAATGAAATATAAATATCAAGATAGTTTATAAAATACTTTTTTGAAATCGTAGCCATCTGTAACAATTTGAATTTGCCTGAATGTTTGGAAATTAAACTTGAAAAATAATCCTAAATCTGTTAGAAACAACAACAGATAAAAGGATGTGTTTATGAAAAAAGCGAGATTGTTCACAACTGTTGTAAGTTTTCTTGGAGACTTGATAGCTGATAAATATGATGATGCAGATAATAAAAAGGCGTTAAAAAAAGCGTTCACCGAAAAGTTTAAAAATGTGTGTGGAAAGACAGGGCGATATGATGTGCCTAATGATTTGTGGCAGAAAAGAACCCCACGTAAAAATAGGGTCTTGATTCCGTGGAAGACAGTCAACAATAATAATCTCACTCTCGAAGATTTGGGTTTGTTTGAGGGAGATGTTGTAGTAGAATTTGTAAATAATGATTACTTTGATGAACATAACTTTGACAATATTGTTTTTAATGAATTAAAAAACAAGTTGGGCAGCGATGAAAAAGTATCCGCAATAATATCTATTCGTAGTGAGGGTGGTAGTGCATCATCTGCAATACCAAGAGAAGTACACGAAAAAATGGTGCAGCAATTCCCAAATTATAAGGATTTATTGATACGTAGAAAACCGGGGGTTAAATATAGCGGGTGTGGCAATAAAGTCTGGGAAGGTTTTATATACTACTGTATTCGCGGAGGTCAGCAGGAGACTATTTTATCTCATCCGCAGGGGAGTAAGAAACCGCAGTTGTTCAATCCGGCATGCGAATATGCGTCACAAGCGGTGTCTGAAGACATAAATTTGGTTTTGGTATATTTTGCATTGAAAAGTGTTACAGAGGAAGAATGCAAAACAGAAGAACAAAAAGATAAATTGCGCAGGTTTCGTAAAGAAATAGAAGAACACTTAAAAATGACAGAGTATGACGGAATAGAAAACTTGTTTGATTATTGTGCTAAACATCCTTGTTTAGTGTTTGGGGATGGAAAATTATGCGATCCTATACAAATGCTCCCAATAGAAATTATGGATTTCGCAAATAAAAATCGAGAAGATGACGCTTTGGATTTGACCCATGATGAAGCTGTGAATAACGATCGTTTTTTTGTTGATCAAAAACAACATGTGATACTTGGACCAGCTAGACCGACCAATTTATTTTGGTCCAAAAAGCTTTCGAATATGATGCAACAAAACTTTTCATTGTCTGAATTCTTCAAGCACGAAGAAGATATTGTTAATAGAAGAAAAATAAAAATGAATAACAATTAACTTTCTTCTATTCGGCGTTTTGCGAGTCCAAAATAAGTTGAATTTAATTCAATACCGACTGTTTTAAAATTGTATTTTATACCGGTAATGACGGTGGTGCCGCTGCCTAGGAAAGGGTCTAAAACATAATTTGTATCATCATTTATGTAAGGTATAATCAGTTTTACCAAATCAATTGGATATGGGGCGGTATGTCCAAGTATGTTTTCGCCCTTCGAATTTATCTTTTTAACAGGTGGGAATACGCAGATCGTCTGCGAATATTTTGGCTTTTGTTTCTGTTTGCAGAATACGAATATGTGTTCATAACAATTTATTGGTCTGACATATGTCGGGAAAAACTTGTCTGTAGAATTACGTTTGGATTGTACTTCCCCTTTATCCCAGATTAAGTTTTCTTTGATGTGGAATCCGATCAATTTGAATATTAGCATGCTGAAGAATCCAAGCATTAAACGTTTGTTAGACATGTGGGATGATACAAATACATTGTCTTGTCCAACAATATCGCCAATGTTGTACATATATACGCCATCTTTTTCCAGTTTATCAAAAATGCATTTTGCACTCACAAGCATGTCTACCAGATAACAAATCAACGTTGGCCACTGTGAATATTCTCTGGCATTATAATACGGCGGTGAAGTTATTGCTGCGGAAAGCTTTTCTGGTATACAGCCTAAAATATTACAGCAGTCCCCCTCATAAATAGAATATTTGTCTTTTCGTACGCTTTGAGTTGGTTTACATGGTGTTACATGTACATTATCTAGAACTGTTTTTAATAGATTTTGTAATACTGTAGGTTTGACAGTTTTTCCTGTTTCAAAACCACCATAAAAAACGTTCCGACCATAGTAATATGTTTCGTGTTCAGCTTTAGCAGAAATATACTTAACAGTATCACCAGCAAAGGAATAACATGTTATAAGCATTTGTTTTATCGTATCTGTATTATGAAAAATGTCTCTGCGATACTGTACCGCTAGATCGCGGTCTATATTGTTTGCTTTGTTACCGAGTTTTAGCTGTAAATTTCTTTTTACGCTGAAATAGTCGTATCTTTTACCGCGTCCGATTTTACTGCGACTAGGGCAGTTCGGGTTCTGGCATTCAAAACTTTTTTGTAATACCCGTGGATATGAATTTCCCCTGACAAAAGTGCTCATACAATCTGGACAAGGTAATACCGTTTCATCCAATTCAATCTTTTGAAAGATCAGTATTTTGGTATTATCATTATCAGCCACAAACAAATCGTTAAACTGGAATCCATAAGATACACCATCGAAAAATGCTTCTACTGCTTCAACCAAGGAAAGATTAAAATCAATATTTTTATTATTTTTTAAAAAATCGGATAATTCCTGTTTCTTTTGTTTTGTGGTTCTATTAAATAACTGAAAATCGTGTTCTTTTTTCAAGAACTCACAATTGATGGCAATATCGCTAATTGTATCCCAGTCCGTATCTCTAAAAACAATCGCCATAAAGTGATAATTGCTTAAATTATCATATTCTTTATAAATTGTATTGATTACTTTCTCTTTTGTGACACGTGGTGCTACCTCAATTACAAGCAACTGGTTTTTGCCGTGTTCTTGTTCATTGATATATTTTAGATATTGGGTATCAAAATTATTAGATGCCACATTCAATTTAGCATAAATCGTGCCAGAAACTTTTTCTTTGTTTCTTTCCAAACCATTCAAAATCAAATCTAGTGCGGTATTTTTTTCTGTATCGGATATTTCAAATTTGATCGTTGTTGTTTTTTTTGTTAGCCCAAGTAACTCATTTTTGATTTTATCTTTTTCCAAAGCAGATAATTTTATGTTATGAATTTTTTTGTAATCATTTATTGTATCAGTTATCCGCTTATCTAATGTGCGTGATATACTTAAGATTACGGGCATGAGCTTCTGTTCCGGTGCATCTATACCGGTAATTTTCATAACCTTTTGTAATTTGCTTTGTATTTCCTTTCCCATATGCTAACTCTGTTTCATGGATTATAGCCAGTTGTTTAAATAAAGTAAAATAAAAAACATCGAATTAAGAATTTATACACTTAAAATTACGAAGCATTACAAACACCTTTTGAAAATGCTGTATTTGTCCTTATCTTTCAAAGATTGTCCAGTCTTTTGTTCAAGTCACACAGAATAGGGGGTTGGATTTCTGCTGAAAAAACGATGTAAATTTGTAAACGCCATTTTTTTATAAAAAAACTACATATATGTATACCAGAAGTTGATGTCTGTTTGCACAACTTGTTGATTTTATTGTAAAAAATTTTTCTGACACATGGAATAGCGGTCCGTGTGTCAGAAATAATATTTGCTGAAAGCCGCTGTGAGTAAGGGATTGATGCTGGTTGAACGAAATCATATTGATATCTATTTGAAACGAGATAGATATCATTGATTTTCGGGCTAAAAAGGGCTTTTCAGGTATGTAAATGTGTAGTTTTTCGAAAATTTTGCCATTTTTGAGGCGGTTTTTTACAATTTTGACCGTCTTATACCAGAACAAATTGCCGTAAATTTTAAAGAGAAAAACAATGAAAAAGCCCCAGAAATCTGGGGCAAATCGTGGCTCGGGCAACTGGACTCGAACCAGTGACATACGGATTAACAGTCCGTTGTTCTACCGACTGAACTATGCCCGAATAACAGGCGATATAATAACTCTAAAATCCGCACAAGTCAAGGACTTTCTAAATATTTTATAAAGAAAATGCATATATCCCAAAATTCTGCGTGTCGTAGCACACTTTATTTATTGTTTTGGTCTTGATTTTTTTGACGAAACTTGATATGATTTAAAACAATCAAGGTGGATTTAACCTGACTTGTCCTACCTCTAAATGGACTAAACAAGGAGTTGTTATATGCAAATTTTCCTATACTTTATGCCGCATTTTGCACAGTGCTTTTGCACATGTGTTGGTAGCTACATGAATCCACCTTTGGTTCTTATTGCAAAAACCAAAGGAGTGAATTATGCAAAGAACAGCAGAAGCGGTGTCTTTGGGACACCCAGATAAAGTAGCCGATTACATTTCCAGTTACATTTTGGATCGGTTAATCGAGCAAGATCCACAGGTCAAATATGCCGTTGAAGTCTTGATAAAAGACAACAATGTCGTCCTTGGTGGCGAAGTTACCACATCTGCCCCACTCGGTGATTTGACCGCCTATGTTAAGGCCGCCCTTGCCAAAATCGGGTATGATGAACGGTACGCATCGATATGGGGCGACTTGGCCATTAACCCAGCGCAAATAAAGGTTACCAATCTAATTGGCGTACAATCCGCAGATATCAATCGTGGCGTGGTTGCTGATGGTTGGGGTGACCAAGGGGTCTTTGTTGGCTATGCCTGCCAAGGCGAAGGCAAGATAAATAGGGAATTATTCCTAGCCCGGAAGCTGAACAAAGCCCTATACGATAAAGCACGTCAATCTGACAATCTTGGTATAGATATCAAAACACAAATCACATTGAACGATGACCGGATTGAAACCGCTATCGTAGCAATACCGATGCTGCACGATGAAGATCTGACGGATTTTGTGATTTCTGTCCTAGGCGAAAAGCCAGCGAACATTATCATAAATGGTACCGGACGTTACACATACCATGGTTCCATCGCAGACTGTGGCATTACTGGACGTAAATTGGCCTGTGATTTTTATTCTACTGCTTGCCCGATTGGTGGTGGCAGTCCATGGACCAAGGACGCCAGCAAGGCAGATTTAACCCTTAATGTATATGCCCGTATCTTAGCCTGCGAAAACTTGGCCGATAACGACGAATGTTTTGTTTACCTGTCTTCGTGCATCGGGCGTGCTGAACTGCCAAGCGGTCTTATAAAAACGATTAAAAACGGCATAGTTTCCTATCACGATCTATGGTGCAACCAGAAACCAAGCAATCTGATAAAAGCATACGGTTTAGATAAACCGATCTATGCAAAATTATGCGACAAAAGTATATCAGGTATTTCACCAAATGCAGAATAAGGCGTTTAAGATGGAAGATTTACAAAAATTAAAACAATATGGTTGTTTCTTGGTCTGTGATAATCAATTTACTGATTACGAGACAGACATTTTTAAATGGCTGAAGTCGCAAGGCTTTCGTGCTGCATCTAAAAGTGGCATTTGGGGGTCCGGTTGTAATTGGGCTTTTATCAATATGTATAATAAAATATACATACTGGGCAGACCAGGAGTCGCATACGCCAGCGTTATCAACGATCATGCCATAACTATAGAGGAATTTAAAACCATCTATGAGATCTATAAAAAATATGAAGGCAAAGAAACTTTTGTTTTTTATAAGGAACGGTTTGATTACGATAGGCAGAAATAAAAAAGGTGCCGTTTGGCACCTTTTTCTTACTTATTTTCCCATATGGATAATTTTTTCTTCTTTTTCTGCTTTCTGGTGTATAACCAGACCTCCTTATCCTCATCTTTCTTAACCATCTTTACTGAATAATCATCCAGATTTAAATTGTTGTCTTGAAAAAAACGTTTTGCTGCTTCTTCAGCGGTCACCGACAAAAACGAACCATATATGGAAAATCTTTCGCCATCTTGATTTTCTATGATAAGGTCGCGCATATAGTATTTTGTAATCTTAATCTTAGCAAATCGTTTGTAACGCACTCGGGCCATGTATATACCCACTGGGATAAGTAATAACACCGCCACACCTAGAATTGGTGCCAAAGTATCTATGTTGGATACAAAAATACCAAGTCCAATAATTATCAGTCCAATCAACAAAAGAGCACCTACAATCTGCCAAAATCCGAAGATTCCAGACAGCCCCTGTGTCCGCCAGAAAAAGAGAAAGCAATCCGAGAAGCATTCAAATATTTTGGGATAATCTA
>CACYHY010000033.1 GCA_902774305.1 uncultured Pseudomonadota bacterium | reverse complement strand
GAAAATGCCGCCCCAGTGCCCAGCACAGATAAAAATTGTTCTGTATTAAATTTTTTTGAATCTTTGAAATCCAATATTAAAAAACGTCTTCAACAAATTGTTCATTCCGAACAAATGTAAAAAAACAAACCAAAAGGATAGAAAATGAAAATAAAACCATTTGCTGGTGTTCGTCCACCAAAAGAATTGGCAGCCGAGGTTGCATCACGTCCATATGACGTTTTGAATTCTGTCGAGGCCAAGGCCGAGGCTGGCGAAAAATCTTTGTTGCACATCATCAAACCAGAAATCGATTTTGATCCAATTGCTGGCGAACACGAACAAAGAACATATGACAAGGCTGTTGAAAATTTCAAATTATGGCAATCACGCGGCTGGTTAAAACAAGATGATAAAGAGATGTATTACATCTATGCACAAACAATGGATGGTCGCACACAATATGGTTTGGTTGCTGCCGCAAATGTTGATGACTATATGTCTGGCAAGATTAAAAAACACGAATTGACACGTAAAGAAAAAGAAGACGACCGTATGATTCACGTTCGTATCCAAGACGCGAATTTGGAACCTGTGTTCTTTGCATATCCAGATGTCGATGAAATGAATAAATTGGTTTCTGATTGGATTGCAAACCACGAACCAGAATACGATTTCGTTGCCGAAGATGGTTTCGGTCATACTTTCTGGAAAATCGATGACGATGCAACAAATGCACGCATCACAGAAATCTTTAAAAACATTCCTGCAATGTATGTTGCCGACGGTCACCACCGTACCGCTGCTGCGGCACGCGTGGGCGCTGAAAAACGTGAAAACAATCCAAACCACACAGGCGATGAAGAATACAATTATTTCTTGGCTGTGATTTTCCCAGCATCACAATTGCACGTTATTGACTATAACCGCGTTGTGAAAGATTTGAACGGATTGACACCAGAACAATTCATTGCTGAACTCTCAAAATCTTTCGAAGTAAAGGATATGGGCACAGGCATTTACAAACCAAACGCATTACATAACTTTGGAATGTATTTGGGTGGACATTGGTATTCATTAACCGCAAAACCTGGCACATACAATGATAACGATCCAATTGGCGTTTTGGATGTGACAGTTTTGTCGAATTTGGTATTTGATAAAATATTAAACTTGGGCGATTTGCGTACATCAAACCGTATTGATTTTGTTGGCGGAATTCGCGGACTTGGCGAATTGCAAAAACGCGTTGATTCCGGTGAAATGGTTGCAGCATTTGCATTGTATCCTGTCACAATGAATCAAATCATTAACATCGCAGATACAGGCAACATCATGCCACCAAAGACAACTTGGTTTGAACCAAAATTGCGTAGCGGTTTGGTTATTCACAAATTGTCAAAATAAAAAATTAAACCCGCCAAAACGGCGGGTTTCTTAATACGTTTTTTTATTTTCCAACAGCCTGCAAGACTGAATTTATTGTGCTTGAATCTATACCACCACCAGAACCAGATAATGCGCCCGCTGCATTCCCTAATAAATTACTAGCACCACCAGAGCCAGACAATGCACCCGCAGCAGCACTAAGTATATTACTATTTCCCAATGCACTTCCTAAATTGCTACCTAAACTACTAAATGCGCTACTGGCATTACCACTGCCCCATGATGAAAAATCTACATTACCCAATATTCCACCACCAACCGCACCAGCACCCGCCGCGATTGCACCACCTTTTACGCGTTTTTGTGCGGTGTCCTTATCTTCTGAGAATTTTTTAATATCTTTTTCATTACCCTTGGATGCACGATAAAGTGATGCATATGTTCCGTTTTCTATACCTTTACCCACATCATCATATAAACCCATATTTGCTTTATCCAAAATAACTTCGGATTCTATACCTGCCTTTATCCCCAATGCCGATTTGCGTTCTTTCAGGTCAGATGCCAAATCAACATATTGCTGATACAGACCTGTTAATTGGTTTGCGCCAGCCAGTTCAATACCAGACGTTCCCCCAGAATAAGTTTTTCCGCCCGCGGTGCATTGGAAAGTTGCCAGGTATGCCTGCATATCACGTTCAGCCGCCGCATCCGCAGATTGTTCCGCCAGTCCCTGTGCCAACTGCATTCCACCAATCCCAGTCGCCGCCATAGACAACCCAGACACAAGTCTATTCTTTAATGATTTTTCATTTTCTTTGGCTTTTTTATATGCTTCTTCCAATTTTGATAATCTATTTATCTCGATTACATTTTCCAAAACACCACGAACAAATTCTATATCCGTAGTTTGTTTCTTGTTAACAAAAACATTCAACTCTTGTTGCTTTTCTGTTTTTGTTTCTTCCACATCCTCAACAAAAGCACTAAAATCTGGCACAGTATAACCTGCACTTAAATCTCTGAATTCTGTTTCTGGGGTTCCAGATGATTGATTCATATTCATTATAATATCTGCCACATTCAAACCAGGCATCCTTGCAATCTGCACTGACCCAACGTTTTCACCAGAAGCATTATTATCTAGTGTCACAGGTGCCGACACATCTTCATCTTTAGTTGTACTTGTACCATTACCACCATTACCTGTTTGAGACGTATTATCAACGACCGTATTTTCTAACTGGGTTGGAGGAAAATTCTTTATTATATCTGCTAACCATTTTTCAAAAATAACTGTTGATGCCCCACCAGATACAAATTTTTCATCTACACCTATATGCTGAAACCCATTATTATTAGAGCCAGCCATAACACCAATCAAATTATTTGTTCCCCTTTGAACAATTGGGCTCCCAGAATTACCGTTCCAATCATAACAATCTGTATAGACCACATTATCCGATTGCTGTCTGTATCCAGAACATCTTGCATCCAATTTTAATTTATGATTATCAAAAACATCCCTTATCGGTCTTCCCAACACAGATGTAAATTCTTGTTCAACTATACCTGCATTTGTCCGACTTTCGACCGGCAAAGATGTAAATTTCTCCCTCAACTTTTTTATCTCGTTATCTGACAATATTGTCAAAGACCCAAAACCAACATTATAAACATCAATATCTTTATCTATATCTGAAACTTCTATTTTATAATTTATTGACGAATAACATTCTGGTTCTATTTGAAGAACAGCAAAATCGTATGGATAACTATTATCGGCGGTCAGATAATTACCAACCCAAAACGCTTGTTGTGCTGCACACTTCTTGCCCGCGTACGTCACCACATTAATGTTTCCGTACAAATTTCCCCCGTCATTAAGTATACAGTGCGCCGCCGTCAAAATTAAATTCGGCGCAACATATTGACCTGTACAACTATAAAACAATTCATCAGAAACAAAAGCTTGTACATGAACAACTTGGGGATATTTTGACCAATCAACTGCTTCACGTGGATCCACCGCCCCAAATACAGGTACAGACACCAACGCACAAAACGCGCTAATCAAAATTGCACGAAAAAAGGTCATATTCTCTCTCAAAACTCTATGACCTTTATTATACCATAAAAAAACGCTTATTTCAAACCGGTTATCTGGTTTTGTTAATTAAAATATCATTTATAAACTTTGCTTTTTTATTATCTGACCACAATGCAAACATTCTGTGCGCCCCCGCAGAATCGGGAACAGGTTTATCATCACTGGCACGCATTTCTTTGAAAATCCGAAAAAACTCTTCATCTGCATAAAAAGCAAACTTTCCCACAGGAACACGTAAAACTTTACGCGTATTCTTATAATATTCCGAACCACCATATTGACGACTTGCATGTTTTGTTGCACGCACATTATTCTTTTTCAAAATATAACGCACCACATTCAAATCATTTGGGCTTTTAGGATTAAAATAATAATAAGTTCTGTTTTCTTTTTGTACTTCCCAACAGGTAATATCAGCACACAAAACAAATAAAGCTAAAACATAATCTTGTGCTGTTAATTGTAATTTTTCCATAATTTATAAATCCCCATTTTATCCGTAAAAAAACCGCCAGGGACTCTATTTCCTTGGCGGCCAAATCTTTTAACATAACAAATGCCTAGAATCCGAACACCATACGTTGCTTTGACTGACGTTTCTTTTCATTACGTACAGCTTCTTCTTTCAAGCGTTTACGTTTTGTTGTTGGTTTTTCGTAACGTTGACGTTCTTTCATTTCACGATACAGACCTTCTTTTTGTGATTTACGTTTTGCAACACGCAAAGCCTGTTCAACGTTATTATCACGAACCAAAACTTTTACCATATATATTCACCCCCTTTGGCGAATTTTTGTATTAAACCTAAAAATAATTCTGGTGGAGCTGATCAGACTCGAACTGACGACCCTCTGCTTGCAAAGCAGATGCTCTACCAACTGAGCTACAACCCCAAAACTTTGCCACTTTCATTTCGAAAGCTCAACTATTTTATACATTTATTTTCCATAAGTCAAATAAAAAAACAAACAATTTGACATATTAATTTTTTTGTCTATAATACAATCAAAAAGAAGTAAAAACATGAAACAATTTAAATCATTAGCAATTCCGGATAATTACGAAGATTTATTACCAGAATTAAAGAGCAAAACATTAAAATGGCAAACTGTCCACTACTCTGGGACAAAGATAAATTCATCTGCCACAATTTCTTACTATGAAACACCGTCCCAAAACCCATACGGTAATATCATATTAAGTCCTGGCATGTGTACAAACACAAACATCGACCCATTGATGAAAACATTAACATATTGGGCATTATCACATCGCCACAATGTTATTACTTTTGATACATTTTTGGGCAAATTTTATGATACCCCCACTGTTGAAAACGCACGCAAAATAACATACAAAGAATTCGTAACTATATTAGAAAGTTGCGTTGATTTCATAGAACCATATTCTATAAATCAACAAAATATTTTAATCGGTCATTCAGCCGGTGCCACAGGAATAATCGACGCATTAAATAATACAGTTAAAAAAGGTAAAAAAACAAACATAACATCTGTTATGTTATTTGCGCCATGGCCAGGATCGCAATGGTTTAACTCACTCAAAAAAATTGTTTATACACGTTGTGAATCTAATAATTTTAAAACACCATACGGGATATTACCTATCACAAATATATTTGATGTTCACGAATGTAATCATACACGTTACGTGACATTAATGCCAAAATTTTTAGCAGATATGACTTCTACACAATTCAGACCAGACCTGATGAATAAATGGGATACATATATAACCATCGTTGCTGGTGAAAAAGACAAAAAAACATCACTGGAATTATTACAAGAAAGGTTTAGCATATTAGAAAAAGAATCAAACCACAAGCGTTTTAAATTCATTATTTTACCAAACGCAAAACACAGTTTTTTGGACGTATACGAAAACAACAGAGCTGTTATCAGTTTGATTCAATCACAACGTCGCAAATCTCGAAAATAATTTTAATATCATAAAAAATCGGGGATTAACCCCGATTTTTATTTTACTGTTAATTCTTTACCATGCACATCGACATAGACGGTTGAACCATCACCAATCGCACCAGACAAAATCAAATCTGCGATTTTATCTTCGACTGCTGATGTAATCAAACGTTTCAATGGACGTGCCCCAAACACAGCATCGTATCCATTTTCCGCCAACCATTTGATTGCAGGTTCCGTCACATCCAACGTGATATTTCGTTCCGCCAAACGTTTCGACAGGTTTCGCAACTGAATCTTTACGATACCACCCATCACATCTTTGCCCAGCGCATTAAAGAACAAAATTTCATCGATACGATTTATAAATTCCGGACGGAAATGTTTTTTAACCGCATCCATAGATGGCAAATTACTTGTCATGATAATAATTGTATTTGTGAAATTAACAACATGACCTTGGCCATCTGTCAAACGACCATCATCCAAGATTTGCAAAAACACATTAAACACATCTGGATTTGCCTTTTCAATTTCATCAAACAACAAAACTTGATAAGGACGACGACGAACAGATTCCGTCAGCACCCCACCCTGATCATAACCAACATATCCCGGAGGTGCCCCGATTAAACGCGCAACAGAATGTGGTTCCATATATTCACTCATATCAATACGTGTCATCGCGGTATCATCGTTAAACAGGTATTCCGCCAATGCCTTTGCGACCTCAGTTTTTCCAACACCTGTTGGACCCAAGAACATAAAACTGCCCGATGGTCTGCGTGGGTCAGAAAGTCCCGCACGACTACGACGAATAGCACGTGCAATAACAGACAATGCTTCGTCTTGACCAACGACACGTTTGCGCAATTCATCTTCGATATTTAATAATTTAGATTGTTCTTCGGTTGACAATCTATCCGCCGGCACACCAGTCCACTTACTAACCACCATTGCAATATGTTCTGGCAATACAGTTTTATATTCATGTGCATCAGCATTCATCTTTTTAATTTTTTCAGTTAATTCTGGAATCTTGCCATATTGCAAAGCAGATGCTTTTTCATAATCACCTGTACGCACAGCCGTTGCAACTTCGGCTTTGGCGGCATCCAACGCCGCCATCGCATCAGACAACCCATGCATTTTTTCTTGGTCTGCATGCCATGCTGCTGTCAATTTTTTAGATTCTTCCTCGGTTCGAGAAATCAAAGTTTCCAATTCAACCAAGCGTCTTTTTGATTCTTCGTCTTTTTCTTTTTTCAATGCCTGTTGTTCAATTTTCAACTGTTGTAATTTTCTATCAACCTCGTCCAAATTATCTGGTTTCGAAGATATTTCAATACGCACACGTGCGGCAGCCTCGTCAATTAAATCAATTGCTTTATCAGGCAAAAATCTATCGGTAATATAACGGTTAGATAATTTAACCGCCGCCACCAATGCAGAGTCCGCAATACGCACACCATGATGACCTTCGTATTTTTCTTTTAATCCACGCAAGATTGAAATCGTATCGTCCACAGTTGGTTCTTCAACATAGACAGGTTGAAAACGCCGCGCCAATGCCGGATCTTTTTCAATATATTGACGATATTCATCCAAAGTTGTTGCACCCAAACAATGTAATTCGCCACGTGCCAACATTGGTTTCAACAGGTTTCCGGCATCCATGGAACCTTCGCCTTTGCCTGCGCCAACCATAGTATGCAATTCATCAATGAACAAAATAATTTGACCATCTGAATCTTTGACAGCTTTCAAAATTGCTTTCAAACGCGCCTCGAATTGTCCGCGATACATTGCACCCGCCATCAACGCGCCCATATCCAAAGACAGCAATTTTTTATTTTGCAAATTTTCTGGAATATCACGCGAAACGATTCGTTCAGCCAAACCTTCGACAATCGCAGTTTTACCAACACCAGGATTTCCAATCAAAACCGGATTGTTTTTTGTACGACGAGACAACACCTGTATCGTTCTACGAATTTCTTCATCGCGTCCGATAACCGGATCCAATTTTCCATCCGCTGCCAGTTTTGTAAAATCTGTTGTATATTTTTCAATCGCCTGTTGTGGTGATTCTTGCATTTCTTCTGGATTCATATAACCACCTCTTTTTTTATCAAGAAGATATATAAGTCGAAACAAAAAAAATTCAATAGCATTAGGATAAAAAACAAAACCGCAGGTTTTCCCTGCGGTTTTTTATTTTCTGTATTCATCATTATTGTGCTTCACACATATTACCCAAGATATTATACCATGACATAGCTTGGCTGTATCCAGTATCGTTTGTATATGCAACAGCATTTCCACAAGTTCTTGAATACCCGCTTCCATCACCACTTACACTGGACATATCACCAACCGATACAACAAATGCTTTACCTAAATTAACATTTGTTTCAGAAGTACTTGATGCAGGTTTATAACCTTTGACCATACATACAACTGCATTTTTGCCCGCGCCACTTGTAGATAAATCTGACAAATTCAAATCAACAACAGAATATTGCGTTGTTCCGTTTGGCACACTGGCAAACCCAACGGTTCCATATACATATCCCAGTATCCCATTTTGCTCATATTCTGCAATCCAGGCTCCATTTTCACTGCAATGTGAATTACCTGTAAAATACCCGCCTTGACCACAATCGTTAGCACCTTCACCACTTACGACAAAACCATGATGTTCCGGTGGCGTAACCGATGCTGTAACGAAAAAGTCATGTCTCAGGCACATTGATGCTTCTACTGCTGGCGCACTGCATGTGTTTCCGATACTGGCATAATATGCCAACTTGCTACCACCTGAATTGTTTCGTTCATCAGCACACAAATGCATGCAGTTCTCATCATCAGATGCATTTCCTATCACCAACCATTTATCTGTTGTTATATCATGACCATCGCCATATCTTGATGCACTGGCATCCCATGTTTTGTATTTGGTTGCCTTGCACACACAAACATCACCCGATTGAACATTATTCGGTAAAGTTACAATTGTACCAGGTGTACTTTCTGCAATTGCGACCCTGCGCATAACCCCAAAAACAATATTATCACCAACAGCACTACTATTTTTATTATAACTGGTCACCCATTCACCCGACTGGCAACCAATCGCACTATTCTGGCACATCAATGTATTCTGCGAAGACAACCGCCATCCCCATGGTTCGCCTGGTCCAAAACTAATATTTGCACCATCAAAATTCAGACCACTCAAAAAACTATCTTCACCACAATCAATGATTGGATACCAATGTTCGGTACCACCGGCATCTTTTACCAACAGGCAATTCTTTCCTTCCTCGCAACTTTCATCTGGACGATTCTGTTTATTGTTTAATAAACCAGTAATATCTGTTTTTTGAGCTCCCGTGGTATCAATAATATCACCAATCTGGGTGGGTACTTTGTACAGTCTGAACCTGGGTACCCGCTGCATTAGCGCCAGACACAGCCATTACTGCGCCAGCCAAAACAATATAAAAACTTTTGTTAAGCATTCAAACTCTCCTTGGAACAAATTATATCACAAAAAACACCCCAAATCTATTCGAAACAATAATTTTTTTTATAAAAAAACAAAACCGCAGGTTTCCCTGCGGTTTTACTACATATATTAAATATTATTGTGCCGCACATGTGGTACCCAATACGTGGTACCAGTCCATTCCGTATGTAGTCGCAGCGGCATTCATACAGTATCTGGCTGGACTATTTAAGTCCCCATCATTAAACCCATTAGTATCATCAACTGCAACAACCAATGCCTTGTTCAATGTAACAGTTGTTTCTGATGAATCCCCAGAAGCTTTATAACCCTGAACCATACATACTATGGCATTATGTTGCGCAGTTCCTGTTGAAGACATATCTGATGCGGACAAATTAACAATTGAATTCACTGCTGTTCCTGGTGCGATTGTTGCATACCCAGATGTACCAAATATGTAACCCAAAGAACCACCACCTTGACCACTTGGCACAGCATCAACAATCCATGATCCCGCTATAGAACAATGTGGATTGCCTGCAAAATAAGAACCTGTTCCACATCCCGAACTAACACTATTCGAAACATAGAAGGCAGAATGATGTGGTTGTATTACACCATTATTATACACATTATCAAAGAAACTATACAATGTGCACATTTGTGCTTCTGGCGCTGGTGCACTGCATGCATTGGCGATATAAGCATAATATGGAACATCAATCCCGGCACCCGACTGTGAATCACCATCAAAAGCGCAATCTATTACACAATCACTATCCGTAGCATCTCGCAGCGATCCACGTACCACCCAATTGTCTGTTGTTACAGTTTGACGCTCACCATAGGTATTACCATTTTTAACACGATATGCTTTGGCACGACACACACAAATATTACCGGCCTGCACATTATTTGGCAACCGCACGATTGTACCCTCGGCTTGTTCTGAAATTGAAACCGCACGAGCCTCACCATACACAACGCCATTTGCAAAAGAACGCATCCATTCATTCGTAGAACAATTCGCACCACTGGCCGCACACGCCCTTTGCCCCGCAGAAGTGATTCTGTAACCACCATAATACGATCCGCCAAACGTTGTATCTGTTCCAACATTATTCAAGAAACTATTCAGACTGCAGTCAATAATTGGATACCAATGCTCTTTACCAGATGCATCTTTTACCAACAGACAAGATTTTCCTTGTTCGCAACTTTCATTTGGACGATTCTGTTTATCACTTAACAAACCACTAATCGCAGTTTTTTGGGTTCCCGTGGTATCAATAATATCACCAATCTGGGTGGTCACAGTGGACAATCTGTACTTTGTACAGTCTGAACCTGGGTACCCGCTGCATTAGCGCCAGACACAGCCATTACTGCGCCAGCCAAAACAATATAAAAACTTTTGTTAAGCATTGAAACTCTCCTTAAAGGCAATTCTATCAAAAAATGCAACTTAAATCTATATAAAAAATATTGAAATTTCGACTTGAATCTTTCAATCGTTTGTGCGATAAATACCAGACGCAAAAATTTAGATTTAGAGGAAAATATAATGTTTAAAATTGTTGATATTCATGCCCGTCAAATTATGGATTCACGTGGCAATCCAACTGTTGAATGTGATGTTATTTTGTCTGGTGGCGCACTTGGTCGCGCCGCGGTTCCATCTGGTGCATCAACCGGTTCTTTCGAAGCATTGGAATTACGCGATGGTGGCGATAGATATATGGGCAAAGGTGTTTTGACCGCTGTCCGTAATGTAAATGAAATTATTCGTCCTGCACTGATTGGTATGACCGCAACTTCACAAACTGAAATTGATGAAAAAATGCTGGAATTGGACGGCACACCAAACAAAGACAAATTGGGTGCAAATGCAATTTTATCTGTATCTTTGGCTGTGGCACATGCGGCTGCAAAACAACAAAATGTTCCTTTATATAAATATATCGCAGACATTTACGGCAACAACAATCCTTGTGTTTTGCCACGTCCAATGATGAACATTATAAACGGTGGTGCACATGCCGATAATGGTTTGGATGCTCAAGAATTTATGATTATTCCAAATGGTGCCAAAAATGAATTCGAAGCGATTCGTATGGGCAGTGAAATATTCCATAATCTGAAAAAGATTTTAAAGTCCGGTGGCAATTCTACTAATGTCGGTGACGAAGGTGGTTTTGCACCAAACTTTAATTCTTGTGACGAAGCATTATCTACTATTGTCCAAGCAATCAAGGCCGCAGGTTACATTCCAGGCGATCAGGTTTCTATTGGTTTGGATGTTGCTGCATCTGAATTTTATAAAAACGGTGTATATGAATTCGAAGGCAAAAAATTGTCTGCCGATGATATGATTGAATTCTTTGAAAAGTTGTCTGAAAAATATCCAATCATTTCTATCGAAGATGCCTTGGCCGAAGAAGATTGGGACGGGTGGAAAAAGATGACCGCAGAATTGGGCGGCAAAATCCAATTGGTCGGTGATGATTTGTTTGTTACAAATCCGATTCGTTTGAAAAAGGGTATTGAAAACGGTGTTGCAAACGCAATCTTGATTAAACTGAATCAAATTGGTTCTTTGACAGAAACATTGCGTACGATTCGTATGGCAAAGGACGCCAACTATGGTGTTGTTATTTCTCACCGCAGTGGTGAAACCGAAGACACAACTATTGCAGATTTGGCTGTTGCAACAAATGCAGGCCAAATCAAAACCGGTTCTATGTCACGTACTGACCGTATGGCAAAATACAACCAACTGGTACGTATCGAAGAAGAGCTGGACAAAAACGCAAAATATGGTTTATAATCACAACAAATGTAAGGGGGCAAAACAAATTTGCCCCCAATATTTTAAAAGATGGATTGGTTACACATAGTCTTTTTATATCTGAAATACGCATTGGCAATCGTTGTTATCATAACAATTGCTTTGGCCCCAGCATGGATAAGCCGACAAACCAAAAAAAATAAAACAGCATCTGCAATGGTTCGTATATATAGCTGGCTTTTTGGCTGGACTGGAATTGGATGGCTGTACGGTTTATATATGGCATCAAAAAAATAATTCCATGGAAACAACTATGGAATTTTATTTTATAAAAAGGATGAAATATGAATAAATTTTCTGAACAGGATATAAAACAAATAACAGAACATGGTTTATCTCTGGAAAATATCGAACAACAACTGCACGATTTTGAATATGGATTTCCTTTTGCACGTATTATTAGACCAGCAACAATAAACGATGGAATATTACAATTCGATTCGGATTCAACCGATTCATTTATCAAAATTTATGATAATGAAAAACAAAATTACCAAATCACAAAATTTGTTCCAGCATCTGGCGCTGCAACCCGTATGTTCAAAGATTTGTTTGAATTCCTAAGCACTGGCAACACAAATGATACCGTAAATAAAGTGGTTTCAAATATAAACCGATTCGCTTTTTATGATGAATTAAAAAAATTTTTACCAGAAAATCCGTCTGCCCACGATATTGTATCTGCTATGCTGGATTCTGATAAATTGAATATGGGCGCATTACCCAAGGCACTTATCGCTTTTCATAAATATAAGAATGAAACGCGCACCGCAGCACACGAACATTTAATCGAAGGCGCAGAATACGCAGAATCTAACGGTGTTGTAAATATACATTTTACTTTGTCCCCAGAACATAAAAATAAATTCAATGATCTGATGTCGCGAATCGTTCCAGTTTTAGAAAACAAACTTAATATCAAATTCAATATAACAACATCAATCCAAAAAACTGGCACTGACACAATTGCTGCAAACTTTGATAACACACCATTCCGCGACAATAACGGCAAACTGGTTTTCCGGCCTGCGGGTCATGGTGCATTGATTGAAAATCTGAATGAAATCGATTCGGATATTATATTCATAAAAAACATAGACAACATTACGAACGACAACAATCGCACAGATACAATTATGTATAAAAAATTGTTAGCCGGTGTTTTAATCAGCCTTCAAAAGCGCGTTTTCAAATTTATGCATGATTTACAAAATAACAATTATAACGAATCTGAATTACGCAGGTTTATTACAACAGAATTGAATAAAACCTTACCAAATACACCTATTTCAAACACAGAATTTATGAAAATTCTGAACTGCCCTATTCGCGTTTGTGGCGTTGTAAAAAATACAGGTGAACCCGGTGGCGGTCCATTCTGGGTACATGACGATACCACAAATTGCGATAGTTTACAAATTACAGAATCCAGCCAAATTGCACCAGAAAATCGCGATATTATGCAAAAATCGACACATTTTAATCCAGTAGACTTGGTATGTGGCGTTCGTGATTGGCAAGGAAAAAAATTCGATTTAATGCAATTTATTGACCCCAAAACGGGCTTTATATCTGAAAAATCCCAAAACGGCCGTTCACTGCGCGCAATGGAACGTCCAGGGTTATGGAATGGCGCGATGGCGCGTTGGCACACTATTTTCGTGCAAACGCCAAATACAACATTTACCCCTGTCAAAAAGGTATCCGATTTACTGAATCTGGCACATACAGAATAAAAAAATAAACAAATACTTGACTTATCAAGTTTTTTGTTATAAATTATGCCCTGCAATTAAAGGATATTGATATGCCACGTGTATGTGATGTTACTGGTAAAAAGACAACTGTCGGACACAACGTTTCTCACTCGGAACGCAAGACAAAACGTACATTTTTACCAAATTTACAAAAATTAAAGTTTCATAGCGATATATTAGGTCGCGATTTTGCATTGCGTATTTCTACTGCTGGTTTGCGTACTTTGACAAAACATGGCGGTTTGGATGCATATGTAATGGCGAAACCTATATCTCGTTTGACCGAAGAAATGGCTGCAATTAAACGCGCCATTGAAAAGAAAAACGGCAAAGGCGAAAAACCTGCGAAAAAACCTGTTCGCAAAGCAAATCGTTCTGCCCGTTTGGTTAAAA
Organism: uncultured Pseudomonadota bacterium; assembly: GCA_902774305.1. Taxonomy (GTDB): domain Bacteria; phylum Pseudomonadota; class Alphaproteobacteria; order Rs-D84; family Rs-D84; genus Enterousia. The sequence goes on along the minus strand of CACYHY010000033.1, from coordinate 137 downwards.
AAGTTTCCGCGAAAACTGCAAAATAATCACGCAGTTGCGGTAATGGCTCTGTGGCGGAACTGGTAGACGCGCTTGACTCAAAATCAAGTTCTGAAAGGAGTATCGGTTCGATTCCGATCAGAGCCACCAGAAATAAA
>CACYHY010000032.1 GCA_902774305.1 uncultured Pseudomonadota bacterium | reverse complement strand
GTTCTGTCTTCGAATCCTTTGATGTGTGCGATAATAACATTGGTATTTGGCAAAGCACGAATAAACCGAAAATCATCAGGTTGAAAACGCGAACTAATAATTTTCATATTTTGAAAATCACTGGGCGCAGATGTAAATGTTTGCACGCGTACATCACCGCGCACACCTTGAAATGCGACAATTTTTCCAACCAAGATTTTTTTATTGTTTTCCATCTTTCTCATTTTTATAGCAAAAAAATTGATATCTTATACAGTTAGCACGTTCATAATCGTCCAGTGGACATTTTTTTGCATGCTCAGCACTTGCTATGGCAACACCATCACCAATAAAAAATATTTCTTTGCTACGCGTTTTGCGGGCCAAAGTTAATTGTCGTTCTGCCTCGATGTAATAATGCAGTTCTTTTGTGTTGCAGTGGCGGCTATCATAAGGACAATTAAACTCTATCATTTTGCATTTCTTTTTACATTATTTGTAATAAACAAATATCTTTGATATCTTTCGCAGGCTTTCTTACGTTCTTCTTCGCTATCAATCGCACAGCCTGCAAACATATCAGGGTTTATTTGAAACACCATACCATCGTTTTGTAAAACAACTTTCTGCCAAGCGTCAAAACGAGATTCCATTTTTTGACAATGATTACCGTCATATGGACATGTGTTGATGCTCATAATTTACCGCCCATTACGCCAATCTAACTCGGTTTGTCGAATTGTTAAAGCCAGCTCTTTGGCTTCTTGCTCGGTTTGAATTCTTTTATTCAACAAAGCATTTAAATAATACGCTGCATTTATCTTTTTTGATTCAGCGAATTTAACCAATTCGACCAGATTCAAATCAGGTGTCATATCACGTGCGCCTTGTGATGAAAGCAAACTGTCGCGAATACCTAAAATATATTCTGTTTTATCAACTTGTTTATTATCAATATAATTAACAAAATTAGATAAATTCAGAAAATAAGTATCAATTAACAACCGTTTAGATTTTACATCTTCAAATCGAACTGAACGAAACACCGCAAGCATCAAGTTTGCTAGTTTTCTACGTTCAGAATACGTTTTGTTTACAATTGCCATAGTATTCGCGACCTTTTTACTTTTTCAAAGGAACTCAAATATTATTCAGCAGCAGCTTCTGTTGCTGGTGCTTCAGCGGCTGATTCTTCTGCAGGTGCTTCTGCTGCGGCCTTGGCGGCTGCTTCTGCTGCTGCTTGTTCTTCAGCTATTTTTGCAAGCTTTTCAGCTTTATCTTTTGCTTTCTGTTGTGTTTTTTCAGATGGCAAATGTTTCTTTGTTTGAACAGGAACTGGTTTAGCAGTTGCCAATCCAGCATTTACCATAAATTTATAAACACGGTCAGAGGCCCGAGCACCTTTTGCCAACCAAGCTTTCAATTCTTCAATTTTCAAAACAACGCGTTTTTCGTTGTCGCGTGGTAACATTGGATCGTATTTACCAACAACTTCCAAGATGTTGCCAGAATTACGTGCGTTGCGTGAATCTGTCACAACAATGTGATAGTAAGGACGTTTTTTTGCACCATAACGTGCTAATCTGATAACTGTTGCCATATATAAGCTCCTTTTTGTTGTTATATGGTTAAACCACAAAGAAAACCGCCATCAAGAGCGAAACTCGCCGGATGATGTTCCTCGTGCATACCGCACACAGGTGTATTAGAAATGGCAATCTTTGGGATTTGCAAAGGTATTATTATACTTTAATCCTAAAAAGTCAAGTTTTATTGGAACGTCGTCGTTGTGGATATAGTATTTATAGCATTTACTTCATCATTAGCAGTTCCGATAGTACCAGTAATATTTGATACTGTTCTGGTTCCTTTAGTGTTGATTTTTTTTGACAGATTATAGACACGTGCCAAAAATTTTGCTGTTTTACTGGTATTCGTTGCTTTTGCAACACCATTGACCATTGAAACACCTTTTGAAGCTAATTTAGTGGCTAATAAACTGCTGCCTCCAAAGATCATTAACAAATCACCAGCAAACGTAACATAATCTGCAGTAATTTTTGTTCTTATTTGCGCACTGGCTTTTTCAACACCGGCCTGATATTCATCAACATCTGCTTGGGTTATATCATAATCTGGGTCATTAAGCAGTTCAATAGTGTCTTGCAGCACCTCACTTAATGCAGATACATATTGACGATCGTCAAAAACTTTTGCATCAGTCAAGGTTGATATATAACCATAAAATTTTCGCAGGATTCCTCGTGCACAACCAGGTTGTTCAAATTTGCTCTTGTTTTTACATATATCATATGCAATCAAAAACTCATCTGTTTTTTTATGTACATTATGTGACACAACGGTATTTGTTATTGTCCCGCCCACACTTAGAGCAGCACCAGCAGCAGTTATTGCAACCAAAACCACAGGACCACCAGCGCCAAAAGTAACAACGCATACAGCAACAGAAGCAGCAATTGCCCCAACAGTTATCAATGTTTTTGTGACAGCAATCTGTTTTTGATATTTTGCAGCATCTTTAAGTGTGCATTGTTTCAATTCTTCGTCCCATTGTGTTCCACCAGGAACATTTAAATTATCACATTCTTCGTGTGTTAAGCCACGACATTGTTCACCATCAAATGTTCCGCCACCTGCGATACAGCTCATAGCACTGTATCCCGCATTAGATTCAGAATTCTTACTAATGGCCATATCTTTGAATACGAACTCTATTTCATGTTGTCTGTTATCGCGGGTTGTTAATGTACAAGTAAACAATTGTTGTTTTGAACCTTCTGGACTTATCCATTCCCTGAACCCAGAAGCACATTTAAGACTTCTGAAATCACCACCGGTTCGTGCATCGCCACCTAATTTGGTTTTAACATATTGTTGTAAAAATGTTACCAAGGCAGATTTAGATTGAACAGAAACCTCTTTGAACTTCATAACGTCAATATCACCATAAGTTTTTGGTTTATAACCATAATAATCAGTCATGTCTTTGAAGTTAACCAAACAATAACCCGCATTATTCAAATGCAAATTTGTTGTCCAAGAGAATTCTTCAGCATCTTCTCGAAGTTTTTTTATACACATATCACGTGTTTTTTCTTCGGTGCTTTTCTTACACCCTATATAATCTTTGTTATAAGTTCCGCTATTGAAAACTCTGCATAAGGCACTAAAAACATCTTCGCGCAGTCTAGCAGTACTTGTTTCTCTGACATCATCAAATTGAAATTCATAGGCATAACGACCGTTTTTAGACGTGCATCTGATGTAATCATCATTAGAAACAGGACCTGCATAACTTTTATCACTACAAATTATCTCGCTTTCGGGTACACCTGTATCTTTAGCTATAAACATTTTGGCTAACTTTTGTGCTTGCAGAACTTGGACTTGTGTTTTGGCAAAAGATTTTTTGCATTTAAATACAACTTGGCTGGGGATATCGGCAGTCGATGTGCATACCCCATACAATTTAACATTACCAGATTTTGTTAAAGCCAATTGTTGCATTTGCACAGCATTGGGGTATTTGTAACTTGGCTTTGGTAAAGGCATACGTATAGTAACATTACATTTAGTTGTTATATTAACAGAAGTATCTTGGAATTGTTTTAATGGATCCGCAGCCCATACAGTTACAGGTTTCTTTTGTTGAAACATTTTTTTGAAGTTTGCGCATTGATCTGGTATAACATACATACCCTTACCCTTGTAAGTGGCTTTGTATGTTTTGTGATCTGGGCTCAACATGGTAAGATTATCGGTTGCTTTAACTTCCAAATTTCTTAAAATATTACCATGTGTGTCTGTAACCGTAATAACAACATTTTGCGATGTGGAATTAGCAGACAAAGCTGGCATAGAAACTAATGCAAGACACACTATTATACTAACAAAAATTTTGAACGCTCGTATCATTCGCAGAATAAACTCCCATATAAATCAGACAAGGTTTTTACTGTTGGTGCTGCTTCAACATCCTTTATATATTGGTCTAATTCAGATCCAGCCTCTATATCCGAATGTTGTGTTTTTAATTCAGCTACATACTTTTTATGTTCTTGTATTGTTTTATTACATTCATCAATTAATTCTTGGGTTAAACTAGAAAAAGATTCTTTAATGTCTGCACGTTTAGCCAGTAATTCAGCAGATCTATCTTTGTTGTTATGATTGATAGCATAATTTGCCACTGCTGTTGCAACCGCACCAGCTGCAGCAACCCCAGCACCAATTTTTAATTGTTTGCTTGCAGAATCTTTTTGTTCTTTCCATTTCTTGGCATCTTCGCCATCAGGGTCACGCAATGCACGTGCAATAGATGCATATGCACCAGAACCAATGCCTGTTCCAACATCGTCATATAATCCAGTTGTTGCTTTGTCTATAATAATCTCGGATTCAATGCCAGCCTTTAATCCTAATGCGGCTTTACGTTCTTTTAAATCGTTAGCAAGTTCTGCATATTGTGTATATAAATTTATCAATTGGTTTGCACCACCTAATTCAATTCCCATCTGTCCGCCTTTTGCAGTTCCACCAGGATAAGTGCAAGAAAATGTAGATAAGTAAGTCTGCATATCCGCCTCGGCGGCTTTGTCGGCATTTTGTTCTGATAGGGCAGATGCCGCCATCATACCCCCAATTCCTACAGTTCCGATTCCTGCGGCACCTAATACACGATTTTCAAGAGAAGTTTCTTTGTCTTTCATATTCTGATAATTTTCCGTCAATTCTTTGGTGTTAGCAGCCAATTCTGATTCCAAAGAATCAATTTCATTTAATTGTTCACATAATTTTCTACGACGTTCATCATCGCTTCCGCGATTTATTTGCGTTTCGTTGTCTTCGTTATCATCTGGCTCTATATCGCTTTCATAATTGTTGTTTGTAGAATATCCGCCATCAGGACACCATCCATAAGAGTTGATTTCATTACGGATTTCTTCTATTTCTTCATCGCGGTTGTTTTCTTCTTCTTCGCCAGTGTCTGTAATTTCATCGGTTTCTTCGGTATCTGCAACCTCTAGAGCATCTGGCGAAGATACAGCCATCGCCGGTGCACAACAAACACCAGCAAAACATAATAGTGCTGAAAAAAATAGAACTCTAAAAAGCATAACTTCTCTCAGGTTTGATGTTATCAAAAAACGCACGAATGTATCAAGATATTTTTATTCTGGACAAACATAAAACAAATGGCTAGAATCAAACCGCGTATGCGGGCGTGGTATAATGGCAGCACGAAAGCTTCCCAAGCTTTAGACGAGGGTTCGATTCCCTTCGCCCGCACCAAAAATCAAATCGGTTTTATACCGATTTTATTTTTGGATTGTGACGTTGGAAGAGAACCCGAAAAAGAGGGCTCGGAGTTGTTAGTTGTTGAGAACAAATTATATTTGTTCGAAACTTACGATACGAAAGGGGCCCGCCACCATCTGGTGGTGGGAATATACATTCCCTTCGACCGTACCAAAATTAAACCGGCAAAACGCCGGTTATTTTGTTTTCTGAGAACTCGTTTTTTCAAGTTCTTGTTCTATTTCTAAAATTCGTTTAGTTATAGATTTTAATAGTTTTTTATTAGGCTGATTTTTATTTATCACGATAATCATACGGACGATAACTGAATTTAAATCATATCGTTTGTTCATAGATGCCATTGTGCGCAACGTTTCCAATCGCGCTTTGGCGCCTTCCCAATCCAGTTCCTGTTCGGATACCATCCGATTGGTCAAAAACTTTGTTTTCATTGCACGTTGTTCGTTCATTTTTGCACCTCTTGGTTCAGGGTTAATAGCAAAAATACCAAAATTGCGTGTAAATTTACATTAGTATAGTAGCACAACTAGTGCATTTGTCAAACTTATTATGATATAAATAAAAAAGCCAGCTAACAGCTGGCAAACTGGTTTATAAGTATTAAATAGATTATCCGCCGTACTGGATTGTTTTGTTGCGACATAAAATCTTAACAATAGGTCCTTTGTAAGACTTTCTTGTTTTGCTGTGTTTTTTAGAATGACGAATAGGTTTCTTTTCCAGTATTTGGATTATAACATCTAAATCATAATCTGCCTCGATCATAACAGCCAAACCGCTATTAAAATCGCCAGCAGTTGATTGAATGTGTACAGATGTGTTTTGTAAAACCTTGGAGTTATCAGGACCCTCGTAAGTATTAATATGGATTTGTTTAGCAAAGTCCAATACGTCGTCTATTTTAGCTTTTAGGCCATCTAAACTTTCTGCGGATACAGTCGCACCTTTTGTGGGGTCGGCTTTTTCAGCTGTAAATAAAGCAGGGGATATGCCAGAAATAATATAAATAGTATAATGCTTATAAGTTTCTATTGGATGTTTTTGTACTGCGTGACGTTTTCTTTGTCCTTCGGGTTGTTCCGACATATGTCCCTCCTTGGTGTTATTTGTTTTTCTGAACAGGTATGTTCAATTTTTGTTTTGGAAAAATCAAATCTGGATTTTTGATGTTATTGCGCGCAGCAATCACACTGAATAAAACACCACGACGCATAAAATTGCGTGCAATAATCCACAAACAATCACCTTTGCGAACAGTATAGAAAGTGTCACTATCACCGGTCATTTGCGGCATAGTAAATGTATGAGAAACGGTTGCAATAACATTACCGTCACCATCGTGCATACGAACAGATAATGTATATTCATCGCCTGGTGTTAAATTACCGACGTCTGCCCCCAGACCAAAATGTTTGTAATCAGAAACATGTGCGGTTCCTAAAACTTCGTCATTTAATTTTAATGAAACGCGTAATCTTGGCAACCCATCGCCAGTCACAACCAAACGCCCATTATCCAAATAATCTATTTTGGATACAGACAAATCACCATCACGCAATGCAGCAGGTGCCTGTAATACAGTACTGCCATCTTTGGTCATCAACAAAGATACAGAGTTTTCTGCCCCGGCTTCGGATATATAAATAAATGCCTTGTCGGCTGATTTTATTTTAGAATTTACATCCATTAATGAAATTGTGTAATTGCCTGGCTTTAATGCGTTTGTTGGTGCATACACAAATTCACCGTTTTTATCAGTCATAATTGTTGCAACCAATTTTTTGTTCACGAACACAGAAACACCAGTATCACGTTTCCAACGACCTGCAACAACTATCGAACCATTATCGCCAATGCGAACAATATCAAACATAGGTGTTTTTAATTCTGCCCGTACAGTACGAACAACAGGTTCCGGTACAGATGTGTTTGAATTATAACTGTGTCCCCAGATATGGTTGCACAATACCCATATTGTTACAAAAACAACGATAAATGCACATAAAATTGGGAACCAATATTCACGCAATACAGAACGATTGTCGTATTCTTCTGCTTTTTTATCAGCCTTTACAGCAGGCTTTCCAACAACCTTTTTTTCTTCGGGATTGCGTTTTGCAAAAATGTTTAATCTTTTAAAAAAAGCGCGAGCAAAAGACCGTCTTCTTTCCAGCCAGTCCTGCTGTTGCGCTACTGCATCATCAATCAAATTATCTGTGGAACGTTTTGTTGTTCCCATTTTTCCAGAATTTTGTGTCGCCATAAACCAAACTCCTCTAATAACACAATTAAATACATAGCTCCAAGTTAGCACAAAAATAATACCGCTGTCAAACTTTTTATGATATAATATAGGCATAAAATAGGGGGAAATATGAAAAAAATAGGTGTTATGACAACCGGTGGCGATTGTTCTGGGTTAAACAGTGTAATTTATCGAATAATTTGCGGTGCTGAAAAACGTAATTGGGCTGTGTACGGGATATTAGACGGAACAGATGGATTGGTCGGCAGCAGTCCAAATATTATACGCTTGGACAAGAATGTATTGCCGCCCGAGCAAGCATTTATCGCAGGCAGTTTTTTACGCAACGGTAATGTCGGTCAAAACAATAATTTTGAAAAGGCTGTGCAAACAAATAAAGTGCAAGAATTTGATAGAAAACTAAAAAAATCATTGGCACAAACAAATTTAGATGCATTGATTTTAATAGGTGGCAACGGCAGTTTGTCATTGGCTTGGAAAAATCGTGGCATATACAGTGATATGCAACTGATATGTATTCCAAAAACAATAGATATGGATATTCCGCTTACTGACAAAACAATTGGATTTGATACAGCGGTTGCACAATTAACACACTTTTGTGATGATTTAATGCTGACCGCACGCAGTCATCACCGTTGGTTTGTCGTGCAATCTATGGGACGTAATTGTGGCGCATTGGCATTGACGGCGGGGATAACAGGTGGCGCTTCTGCGATTTTAATTCCAGAAATAAAATTCGATATTGATAAATTGGTTAAACATATTAAATCGGTTGATACAGATTATGGAATTATTATGGTAAGCGAAGGTATATCATTGCGTGGACATTCTGGCCGTCCTGCCGATATGATTTCGCGCAAACTAACCGCAGCCGGAATTGTAAACAGAACTGCATTCCCAGAACATATGCAAAGGGCAGGCAATACTGTGCCATCTGACAGATTGTTGGCAATGCAAATGGCGGACGCTGCACTTTCTGCGATTGCAAATAATGAAACATATGTTATGACCGCATTACAAAATGATGAAATTGTAACTGTGGGGATAGATAGCGTTGTGTCCAGTGGTCGTGCAGAAAAAGATCCAAATATACAAAATTTAATAATATCAAATGCGACTGTGGATTACGATAATCCATTACTGGTTGCCGCAAATAATATGGGAATATATATTGGTGAAACAAAATAAAAAACGGGCATTACGCCCGATTTTTATTTGGATATTCCCAATCTTATTTGGTCAGCCAGCAGTAATATTTTACCGCGTTCCACCTCGTTAAAATCTTCTAAGATTTTAACAATGCCTTTAATTTTAATGTCTTCAGCCGTTTTGTTCTCGTGCATGTGATATTCTGCAAAGCCTTTCTTGTCTACCGTGCGTGAAAATGTGACGATATCACCACGTTGAACTTCTGTTTGACCGAATCCGTATGATTCACAATAAATTTCTTTCCATACAGGGCTGTATGCTCGTATTTCAGTTTTTGGTGAATTGATGTTGTGACGGTGAACCACAGATGTCACAACTGCATCTTGTTTTT
>CACYHY010000031.1 GCA_902774305.1 uncultured Pseudomonadota bacterium | reverse complement strand
AAAAGAAGAGTGGTCTGGTAAACAGGCTGCATTGACCGAAGATCAGCTGAAAGCGGTTAATTCTGGTATCACAGCTACTAAAGTGTCAACTTATGATGGTTATGCGACAGATATTGCAGGAAAACAAAATAAATCTACAGCAGACTATCAAATGGGTAATTCATCTGGTACTTGGACAGCAATGACACAAGCACAACAAGATGCCTTGAATTCTGGTGCGACAAGCACAAACATTGGTCAAATCAGTGGCAAAGTCAATATTCAACAAGATACCAGAGATAAAAATAAAATCGTTATGACTGGTGAAGAAGGTAAAATTGATACATTCGTATCTATCGACCCAAACACAATGGTCATAGACGACCATGGTAATTTGGCTGCAAGAATACCAAGTGCATCAAACTTTATTGAGGACGCTATAACCGATAATGTTACAAACAAAGCACCATCTGAAAATGCAGTTTTTGATGCTTTGGCACTCAAAGCTAATGCCGCAACAACATACACAAAAACAGAAGTTGATACCGCATTGGCCGGCAAACAAGCAGCGTTCTCTGACGGTTCAACAACAGGTAGTGGCGAAGCGGTTACATCTGTAACACAGGCTGCTGGTAAAGTTGATGCAACAAAATCTGTATTGCACTATAACAAAGCCATGGAGTATAAGTTAGCTAACTATACAACAGGTAAGACTGCTGAACAGTTCAATGCCGACGAATGCAGTGCTGCAAATCCATGTGTCTTGACAATAGTTGGTATGCAAGGCGATGAACCTGTCTATGAATGGACACAGATGGCGTTATAATAATATAACGTAAACATAAATTGTGTATAACAACGCGCCTGTGTTGCTGTACACGACAAAGGTTAGCTTCCCAATTTCCCCCACCCTGTGGGGGATTTTTTTTCGTCCCCTTCTTTACGAAAGAAGGGGTGGATTGTGAGTGAAACGAACAAGACGGGGTAATTGTGCCCCTTTAATAATTTTTTTCATCCTTTTCTCGTCCCCTTCTTTACGAAAGAAGGGGTGGATTGTGAGTGAAACGAACAAGACGAGGTAATTGTGCACAGCGACTTTTGTCGCCATTAAAAATTTTTTAATGTTTTATTTTAATTATACATATATTGAATCTTTCAGATATCATAAACCAGTTTAATAAAAACAAACCTGATGTTTTCACAATTACCCCGCCCCTAACGGGACACCCCTTCTTTCATAAAGAAGGGGATACGCAGTGTTACACCGATTTGTTTAACTCTTGAATTCTGTGTAATACACATGTTTCTATGGCATAAAAAGCTTTATCTTTATGAAACAATATATCCTCGTTATCCAGATGTAACACAAACAATCCTAAATCACGTAAATATTTATCACGTTCCATATCATACACATATTTTTCATCATGAGAATTACCATCAACCTCGATAACTAATGCTAATTTAGGACAATAAAAATCTACAATATATTTACCTATGTTTTTTTGACGATGAAACTGATAGCCATTAACTTTTTTCTGTTTCAAATATTTCCACAAAAAAGCCTCAGATTTTGTACCATTATTTCGCAAAACCCGACCTAATCTTATCAAAGATTTATCCACAGGTAATTTCATTAAAAACTTTACACTGCCATTATGAAGATTTTTGCCTTGTCGGCGGCGGCAATCACAGCCGCTTTATCAATCACAAAACATGTTTTCGCGTTCACAACAATTCCACGCAAATGCGCCGCCGCAACCGCGCGAACTGTATCAACACCAATTGCAGGAATATCAATCCGTAAATCTTGACCAGGTTTTGTCATTTTCGCAAACACACCCGATGCACGTCCGCGTTTGTTTTTGCGCATTTCAACAACACGATCCAACATACGCGCGGTTCCTTCGGCGGCCTCGACCGCAATAACCTGTTTATCAACAACAACAGATGCACCGATATCTTCGACACCAATGGTATGTGACACATTTACCGCACGTTCAATATTTGCCGCGTCCACCCGCGTCGGCTTTGTCTTGGTTTGAATACCACTGTGTTCAAATGTCAAATCTGGGGCGACATCTTGGGCCGCCACAATTTCATACCCGCGTTTTTCCAAAGCTTTATTAAATGCAACCGCCATAGAATCATACCCCCGTTGATGTTTTAATACACTGAATAACACACCCAAAGACCAAAAATCTGGCCGAATATCAGATAAATTGACGTGCCCCAATGCACCCACAAATGTCAATTTACGAATACCGCGCTTGCGACATTCACGCGCAGCCCTGCCCGCGCCACCCAGTCGAATAACCAAATCAGGATTTAATTTTGGGTCATAAAAATTCTTTAACCCAACAACATAAACATCCCATCCACGACGACGCAACGCGTCCCGCGTCAAAAACGGCAACGATAACGCACCGGCAAATAAAGCAATCTTTTTATCTGATTTTTGTTTCATACTTTATATAATATGCAGAAAACAACTTGGAATCAACAGAAATTATGATACACTTAAAAACATAACCAAAGGAAACAAGTATGGCAAAATGTCCTTTTTTAGGTATGTGTGGCGGGTGCAAATATGATTTTAATGCACCTGAATATCACGCACAAAAATCTGAAACTTTGCCAAAAATCGATAATATGCACGAACCTGTTTGGGGTGCCCCTGGCACACGCAGACGTGCAGATTTTGTCGCCGCGCCGAATCACTTTGGGTTCTATAAGACGGGAACACGTGATATAGTCGACATCACAAAATGTCCAAATATATTGTCAGAAATAAATGACATCTTGCCAAATCTGGCTGGGTTGCCATGGGGTGGTGTTGCATCTGTATTGGTAACACTATGTAAAAACGGGATTGTCGTAAATGTCACCAGTGATGTGCCATATTTTGGACCAGAATTCCGTGATGCCGTCCAAAAATTACCATCACAAATAATCCGCTTTACTTGGAATAATTCGGTTATCCGCAAATATCATGCACCGCAAATCGAATTTGACGATGTTGTCGTGGATTTCCCAGACGGTGCTTTCTTGCAACCAACAACCGATACAGAAAAAACTCTGCGCGATTTGGTCATTGATACTGTTGCTGGCAAAAAACATATTGCCGATTTGTTCTGTGGTATAGGAAACTTTACCTTTGCCACAAATGCCGCCGGATTCGATATAATGGGCACAGGCACCAATCGCGATTTATTCAAAAAACCGCTGACAACCGCCCAATTAAACCAATATGATGCCGTAATTATGGATCCACCGCGCGCCGGCGCGATGGCCCAATCCAAAGAATTGGCAAAATCAACCGTTCCAACCGTTGTCTATATCTCTTGCAACCCAGCAACATGGACACGCGACAAAAATATTCTGGTTCATGGGGGATATACATTAAAAACAGTTATCCCTGTTGACCAATTTGTCGGCACCACCCATTGGGAAGTATTTTCTGTGTTTGTGAAAAACACCCAAAAACACTAATGTTCCATATGCTTTGTAAAATCACTAAGGTTAGTATCTGTTGCGCTTAAAATCTTGGCAATACTGTTGCTGGACGGCCAACGCGGCTGACCGCATTTTGACCAACGTTTACTTTTGTTAAATGTGGTTGCGTCCAATCCGCTGCATTTTGCCAGCCCCGAACAAGACATTCCATGTTCAACAGCAAATTTTTCGATTGCTTGCCATACTTCTTCGTGTGTCATATAAAACCCTCCTTTGGTGTATGTAACACTAAAATTGTATGGCGCATTTAACCAGACAACAATCAGGACGATTTCCCAGGATTTTAGCCACAAAAAATATACGAAAAAATTTTTTGACAAAAACACTTGACAAATCAAACAAAATGTATTACATTATGATTCGTCAAAGGGATTAATCCATTTGATTTCAGTTGCGCAAGCGACTGAACGGGGCCCAGGGATTCAGACTCCCTCCTACATTCTCTCTCCTCTGGACCTTGGACCCCAACCTTTTTAACAGTTTAGAATGCCCGTTTCTTTTTCTCCTTTCCTTCCTTTCTGGGCATTCGAAAATACCGCCGGCAACGGCGATATTTTTTTGAAAAAAAGTGCCGACAAAAATCGGCACTTTTTTAATACTGTATTTATCTTTAATGAACTATACCTTCGCCGTCAACAATCTTGACCGATGTCCATGTTGATACAGACTCGCCACCATTATCACCTGGGGTGACACTTAACAAATACAAACCTGCATCAGTTGGTCTGGACAATTTAGCCAACGCATCATTTATCGCATCTACGATGACATCTACATCGTCTTTGTCATAATAGTTCGTTTCCAGTTCAGTCTGGGTCACATAAGGCAAACTTAATGAACGCCATACTTCTTCACCATCTTGCAAATCATTTGAATAACGCCATTGTATTGTACCGTCCGCAAAACGTAATTCCGTAGAAATATCGTCACCGTTCTCACCCAATTGACCACGTATAGCTGTCATCAAACTTTCGAAATCAACACCTATGACACCTGTTTCGGATAACACTATGTGTCCGTCTTTGGCTGGGGTTAACTTAATTTGTTTACCCGCCAAAGATTGGGATACAGCATCCTGGAAATCACCAAAATCAACAGTGGTGACATAACCAGACAACAACTCTGACCAGTTTGGAACATCTGTCCACTTTTTCTGGGTATGCGCTTCATCCAACCAATCATCACCATAACGCCATTGTAATTTACCGTTATTTACTTGGATTTCTGAACTGCGCAATCCATCAATACCAAATGCATTTCTTAAATCATCGTATTTTAAACCAATGATTGTATCCGCACCTTCAACCGGTGTTAATTGGATATAATCATCATCGGCAGCTGTCAATTTAACCTGCTTTTTAGCCAAAGCGTTGTCAACATATGTTGTTTGAGCATAATTTCGCAATTCCTCTGTTAAATATGTATTTTGTACATAATCTTGCAACGCAGCTGCCAAAGCAGTATTATCAACATAATCACTTAATTTACCTGCTATTCTGCTATCCACATTATCAACCTCGGTCCAATTAGTTTCACCAACATAACGCCAGCGCAATATACCATTTGGTGTCATTTCAATTTCGACCTGGGCCTGAGGATCTGGAATCTGCAAAGCATTTCTTAAATCAATCATATTCAGCCCGATTTTATTATTTGTTATTGTAACATAACCATTTTCATCAGGCTCTAAAGAACCTTGCAATCCATCCAATTGACTTTTTGTAACATAATTTGCCAATTGTTCTTTCGTAGCATAAGAGGTCAAACTACTCTGCATCAATTCTTCGATATCGGCAGTACTCCAATCAGTACTATCACCCTTGCGCCATTGTAACTTGCCGTCTTGGAATCTGATTTCAGAATTTAGATCTGTTTCGCCCAATGCCTGTACCAAATCGTCAAATTTTACATCAATCGTTCCTAATTCTTGATCTATGGCAACATAACCATTATCAGCCTCGTGCAAGAGACCTTGTTTTCCTTCTAATTCTGTCAATGCTGCTGACAAAGAAGAATTATTATGCGCCAAATCATATCTGGTCAAAACATCATCCAAATCGACAATTTCGTGTCTATCACCGGCACAGGCCGTTTTATCAGCATTTGCATAACACCACCACAATCTATAATCTTGGTCAAATTCAGTCCGGATTCCTTGGGTGGTACCTAATGCTTCTTGCAATTCTGCCGTCAATTTTTCCATATTAATGGAGATAACATTATGATCGTCACCTTCGATATCAATATAGGCATCATCAACAACCAAAGCACTTTGCTTATTATTTTCCAAAGCATCCATTCTATCTTGAACCGCATCTAAATCTGTACGCAATTTATCAACTTCTGTATTAGAGATGATAGTCCCGCCAGAACCACCACCAGATTGAGATTTATTATGCGACAAATTCAAATACTTACCAATAGACAAACGCGCCGTCGAAGAAGGCGCCCCCACAGCAACCCCAGTCGTTGCAGTAGTATTACCTGTTCCGCCTGTGGCCAACCCAGTATAATTAGCAGATACGGTTGGTGCAAACCGCAGAGATGAAGCACGAGTATTTTTTGTAACAGCAGATGTAGTAACAGAAGATTTAGAACCGGAATCTGTCGATGCATCCCCAGAGGTTGTATCACCACCATTCCCTAGTACACGTACAGCTGCATTGGCAGTCATCGACCACCCAAACATACATACGATGCTTGTTAAAACAACTGAATATAAACTAATTTTATGCTTCATTTCTCTCTCTTTTGTTTAAATTAAAACTTGTATCGCACCCCTGCCGAAAATGTATTTTCAACAACGAAATCGTTGTCTATATGCAAATCATACGCTTCAAGTACGGGGTTACTCGTGTCCTGATTCCATAAAAATGTCCCGAACATTTTGTTCCCTTTAAACCCAGACAAACGGTACTTGAAATCCACACCGAACCTGTCATTAAAACTCCACATATAACCAAACATTATACTGGCCTTTGGTGTCCAAGATTGCTCTGCAAACTTTGATAACTCCGCGCCCGCTTCTCGTAAGTCTAAATCCATCTTGGTTTCTGGACGCGCCACACCCAATCCTGCACCAATATAAAGCCCAACATCAAAATCATGATAAACGTTCGCAACCAAATAAGGTACAGCCATAGTATAAGTGGCAAATTCACTTTCGTCCTTGAATTCAGATGTCATACCAACTTCTAACTCGGCCCGCCATCCGCCATCAAAAATATTTCCCACAGCCAGTGAACCACCTAAAACCCGCTCAAACGAATATATATCCGACTCAAATGCTATATCCACGCCAGCATAGTTCGAGTCATATTTGTTTTTCCATGACCACATATTCATCATGACATTCGCGCCAATATACCAATCATCACCAAAACTGAACCAAGGTTCACTTGGACCTTCATCCTTTTTGACATTGTCCTGTTGAAAATCACGAACTTCGGCATAATATTCTTCGGGCTCAACATAATCCTGCTGAAAATCACGATTTTCCGCATAATCTGTATCATTATTCACAATCTCTGGCACATAACCATATTGCGCTGATTGGCATGCCGGTCCGAAACAATTATTTACAACATTACAAGGCCGCGACGGTGTGTACGCCACGCTACCAAATGCCACAGAAGGCAACAAACCAGCAAAAAACACTGCATACGCAATATTTTTAATCAATATTTCTCCATTATTCCTTCATATAATTTTATCACATTTTGACTATTTTTCCAAACCATAAAAACACAAATATATAAAATATTTTAGTATTTGACCAATCTGTTATTTTTTTCTAATATTAGGCCGTAATGGAAGAAAAAGTATCGTCTATATCTTTGGCAAATGTTGCCGCATCCTATGACAACGGTTCTGATGTTTTAACCGATGTGTCTTTTAATATCACTGGTGGCACAATTTATTTCCTAACCGGTCCATCTGGTGCTGGAAAAACAACCCTGTTGCGTTTAATTTACCAATTACACAAACCGCGTACCGGTCAAATCAAAATCTTTGGAAAAATCACAAATAATATGTCACGTGATGAAATCACAGATTTGCGTAAAAAAATGGCTATTGTATTCCAAGAATACTCATTGCTGTCACATTTATCTGTGTTTGACAATGTAGCATTACCATTACGCGTTCGCGGTATGTCTGAATCAAAAATTCGTGCTTTGGTCCCCAAGGTTTTGGATTGGGTTGGACTGGGTAAATATGCTGACGAAAAACCATTGGCTTTAAGTGGCGGACAACAGCAACGCGTATCGGTTGCGCGCGCAATTATTATTCAACCATCTATTTTATTGGCTGACGAACCCACAGGAAATTTGGACGATGACAATGCATCTCGGTTAATGGAATTATTTATCCAAATGAACAAGATGTTTGGAACGACAATTATATTGGCGACACACAACAAGAATTTGATTGAAACATACAAATTCCCTGTTTTGCATATTGAAAACCGCCATGTAAATTTTGTCACAAAATCAGATACCCCACAAACAACAGCAAAAAAATTATGGAAAGGCCCTGCACCAAAAAATTATTTTACAGAATTATCAAAACAATTTGACGATATTGGGAACATATAATGAAACAAAAACCTATTGTTTTTTCACTGATAAAAGAACAGAGCAGTTTTATGACGGCGATTATGTCGGTTTTGACTTTTTTATCCGTTCTGACATTGGGTATTGCTTTAATGATTGGAACTGGGGCAATCCGTATGAATTCGCAATGGGATTTATACGCAACAATTCAAACAACTGATTCTAATGACGTTCCAAAGATACGCGAAGTTCTGAACAAAAACAAAAATATCATAAAATCATCAACAGAAATTTCATCAAATCAAATGATGGATTTGATGTCTCCATGGGTATCTGGCGGATCCGCATTGCAAAAGTACCTGCCCCAAATGTGGGAGGTTAAATTTGCATCAAAACAAGATTTGCAATCTGTACAAACACAAATTACCCCATACGCAAAATTTTTAACGCATAAAAACGCATTAGAAACACCGATTCGTGCAGGTTGGTATTTAATCGCAATTTGCGCATTGGTTTTAGCTGTTGCATTAGGTTCAATCACAGTATGTATTTCATATATCGCCCATAACACAGCAATACTGCATAAACGCGAACTGGAAATATTAAATCAAATTGGCGCCAGTGATTCGTTTGTCGCACACCAAATGCAAATCATTGTTGCCAGAATTTGTACACGCGCCACAATTTATGGTTTCTTGATGGCATTACCATTTCTATTTTTAATTTTATCCGCGGCTCATTCTGCGCGCGTTGGTATGATGGCTATGGTTGAATTAAGTGGATTTGATTGGATTTTATTGTTTGCATTACCTGTTATAATCACGGTCTTTGCAACATACATCACAAAACACACAACAAAAAAGATATTACAAAACAGTTAAATGAAAATATTTACACCATCTTTTTTAATTCTGGGACTTTTTGTTTTGGGCGGAATGATATTCAAATTGACATCGCCTTTATCTTGCGGTCCAATATTCCCAGACGATAACATTTTCGTTTTAACCGGTGATGCACGCCGCGTTCCTTTTGCGTTACAACAAACAAAACAATATCCTTCTGCAAAAATACATGTAATTGGTGTTGGCGGTCATAAATTTGATATTGGAAATATCGAAATCAACATATCAAAACGCTTTGGCGATTCGGAAAATTGTTAAACAAAATCACATAAAACGTATTGTTGTTGTCACAACCGAAGAACATATGAAACGCGCAACACACCTAATTCGTCATGAAAATCCAGACACAGAATTGGTTACATGTTCTGCGCCATTAATTGGAATGCCAGCATCACAACGTCTACAACGTTGGACTGTTGAATATGTAAAATATCTTGTAACTCTAATGGGTATCAAAGAGGGATAAAATGTTCAGGACTATAATTTTCAAAACCTTACTTGGCATTTATTTTATTGCGTGGACACCTTTGCTGTTTATCAGTTTAATATCAAAACGTTTATCAAAAATTATTGTGACTTTGGAAACACGTGGCGTTGTTGGGTTGGCACGCACAATCGGCAATATCAAATATGAAATACATTATCCCCCTGTGGAAGAAAATGGCATTCCAACCAAACCAAACACCAATACCAGATTGGATGGCAAGGCCATTATCGCTGCAAAACATATGTCTATTTTAGAAATAGCGATATTGTATCTGCATGTTCCAAATCCATTTTTCATT
>CACYHY010000030.1:9662-15486 GCA_902774305.1 uncultured Pseudomonadota bacterium | reverse complement strand
TTCTTTAACCCTGTCTGTAATGCGTATTGCATATCGTCTGGGGTTATCTGATTCATCAGAATTATTACGCAAACGATGTTGGGGAATAATATTATAAATAGATGGTTTGCTTCCGACATTCCACCATTTTTGCAACTTACCTAAAATCGCCGGCGAATTAATAATTTTTATTGGTAAAATATCTTTTTTGGTTGCTATTTGTAGGTATGCAAATCCACGATGCAAATGGACAGGTTTATTTGGTATCGTCCGTGTTCCTTCGGGAAACATGATAATATTGTAACCATTATTTAATACTTCCCTTGCTCGTGCAATAAATACATCTGGTTGCATAGTGTTTGATAAATAGATTTTTTGAATTACTTTACGAACAAAAACGTTATGAAACAAAGTATCTTTTACAACACATACAGAATTAGGTATCAAAGACACCAATATCACAACATCAATCAACGAAGGATGATTGGCAATAACAATGGTGCTTTTTAATTTTTTTAATTCTGCGCGATTATTGCATTTAACTTTTATCAAACCCAACACACACATTAACCAAACAAAAGCACGCCAAGTAAAATGCACTGTATTCACAAAAATTCTACGTTGTTTGTCAGATTTATAAAACAACAAAATTATTGGGAACACAGCAAAACCCAGCAATATACCACCCAAGCCAAAGACCGTAAAACAGAATATACATAATACGGAACGTATAAAACTAATCATATTGCATAGCCCAATGTTCAGTAGAAATTGATTGTGTTTTACAGCACGCCTACCATTTTGTCTTATCATCATTGCCAAGCCATAGGCACGCTTGTCGCCATTAAACACAGGGTTATACATTTCAGGACAATGTTCAGCCGCGAATATAACCAATACATCCCCTTTGTCCAACAATGCTTGTAATATTGCCATTTCTAATGTGTTTTCGCCCGCCGCAATAGATGTATAAGAATTTGTATTTTTGGTCAGCAAAGAAAACATCCCCGGTGCAGCATTATGGACAGAATTGCTGAATCCCGCAGGTGACATTTCTTTATCACTATAAAATTGCTTAATCAGCTGGACAGTTTGATTCCATTCTCCAAATTGTGAAGCAAAAACAACAGAATAATCAGTTGTTTGTGGTGCAATCCGGCATCCTAATCCCATCGCAATTTTTTCTAGATTTGTCATACGGCGTCGCATCATCGCTGGTACAAACGAAACATCAGGCAGTGCTTCATTTTCACTTTCATGCCATACAACAAAGTCATTTATATATTTTATAGTGTTCATACTTGAAAAAATTCTTTTTTTATAGAATACTGCCATTATATAAAAAAGTTTAGTTTTTGCAAGCAGGTTTGATTCAATGGCTGTGATTTTACAAGATTTAGGATTTGTGTGTGCGTTGGGAACAACGCATGATGGTATTGTAAACGCAGCAAAAATCGGTGATACAAAGGGTATGTTTCGTGATATGCCAGCTGTTGGCGATGTGGCGATTCCGTTTGGTTCTGTGAATATACCAACCACCCAATATATGCGATGCTATGATTTATTATTGGCAGCATTGCAACAAATCGATGTAGCCATATCTGCTTTGAAATCAAAATATTCGTTAAATCGTCTTGGGATTGTTATAGGCGCCAGTAATACCGGTATTCACGAGGCACAAAAACATATAAACATTGCATTGGAATCCGGAACTTTTCCAAAAGAGTTTTCATTTGATGAAATAGAATTATATTCGCCTGCAAAATTTATACGTGAAAAAACAGGCTTTATGGGGCCTGCATATACTGTTTCAACTGCTTGTTCGTCCAGCGCAAAAGTATTTGGTTCTGCGCGTGATTTAATTGAACAGGGATTTTGTGATGCCGTATTAGTTGGTGGTGTTGATGCGCGTTGTGATTTTGCATTAAATGGATTTAATGCATTATCCGCACTAAGTTATAAACACACAAATCCTATGTCGCAAAATCGTGATGGTATAAATCTGGGCGAAGGTGCCGCATTATTCATAATGACCCGCGGAGATTCCGGCATAAAATTATTAGGCATTGGTGAAACTTCTGATGCATATCATTTAACCAGTCCAGATCCGGAGGGACTGGGCGCAATTGCATCCATGCGGGGTGCATTAAACGATGCAGGTTTAACCGCCGCAGATATAGATTTTATAAATATGCATGGAACGGGGACGGTTGCAAATGATGCTATGGAATCATTGGCAATAAATACTGTATTTGGCGAAAACACATTATGCGCATCGACCAAGCCTTTGACAGGTCATACACTGGGGGCGGCTGGTGCAATCAGTGCTGGATTATCGTGGTTGATGATTAAATATAATTTTATAATTCCGCACATTTTTGATGGCAATTATGCAGATGATTGTGCAAAAATAAATTTAGCAACATTGCAAAGTCAAAAAACAATTAATAAAATATTGTGTAATGCGTTTGCCTTTGGTGGCAGTAATGCTAGTATAATAATTGGACGGTAATATGAGTAATTATGATTTATCAAAAATTGTTCCGCAACAACCACCGATGCTATTTTTATCGGATGTAGAAAGTTTTGATTATGAAAATCAAATACTGGTTACTCGTGTTGATATTCGTGATACAGATTTATTATTCGACTCTTCATTAAATGGTGTTTCATCGTGTGCATCTTTGGAATTTATGGCACAAAGTATTGCGTGTTGTGTTGGATTAAATGATTTAACAAAACACCCAGATAAAAAACCATCTGTTGGTTTTGTCTTGGGTTCACGTAACATACACATTTGTGCATCTGTATATAAAGTAAATCATTCTTACTTTGTGCGTGTAAAGTCTATGTTTTGTGATGATAATATAGCATCATTTGATTGCGAGATTTTTGACGAAAACAACAATATTATGGCCAGCGGTGTTTTGAACGCATTTCGTCCAGATGACATTAAAACTTTTATGGAGCAAACACATGAATAAAACAATACTTATTACCGGCGCCAGTCGTGGCATAGGTCGTGCGATTGCTGAATATTTGGCACGCACAGGATACAATTTGGTTTTGCATTATAATTCTAATCGTGCCGCAGCCGAGGCGACAATGGAATCTGTTAAATCATTGGGGGCAAATGCCAGATTATTATGCTTTGATATTGCAAATCGTGAACAAACAGAATCTGTTTTAACATCTGATATTGCTGAACATGGTGCATATTGGGGAATTGTTTGTAATGCTGGAATAAACGCAGATGCGCCTTTCCCTTCTATAGACTCTGATATGTGGGACAAAGTATTAAACACAAATTTAGGTGGTTTATATAATGTTTTACATCCATGTGTTATGCCTATGATTTCTGCGCGATGTGGTGGTCGTATAATTGCGTTATCATCTGTATCTGGGGTTATGGGGAATCGCGGTCAGGTGAATTATGCCGCGTCCAAGGCCGGTATAATCGGTGCATGTAAATCTTTGGCATTAGAATTGGCAAAACGCAACATTACTGTGAATTGTATTGCACCAGGGGTTATTGCAACAGATATGACAGCTAACCTGCCAACAGATATTGTTGAACAAATGATACCTATGCGGCGTGCTGGCAAACCAGAGGAAGTTGCCAGTTTGGTTGCATATTTATTATCAGATGACGCTGCATATATCACACGTCAGGTTATATCTGTAAATGGGGGACTGATTTAATATGACAAAACGGGTTGTTATCACAGGAATGGGTTTGGTCAGCGCGCTGGGGAATGATTTAGATTCCGCGTTCAATCGTTTGCATATTTATAAAAATGCGGTGTGCAAAATGGATAATTTGGCAGAAATCCATGGGTTAAATTCGCACTTGGCTGCACCGGCAGAATTTACAGCACCGGAACATTTTACTCGCAAAGTTTTGCGGACAATGGGGCCGGTATCTGTAATGGCGGTATATTCGGCTGAAAACGCGTTGCGTGATGCAGGATTGCTGGGGTCAGATGAAATTACCAATGGCCGCACAGGTGTCGCATATGGTTCTTCGTTTGGGTCTGCGGGTCCGGTGGCTGACTTTTTTTCAATGGTAAAAACACATGAAATTGGTGATGTTACATCTTCGTCATATATCAAAATAATGCCACAAACTGCGGCGGTGAACATATCATTATATTTCAAAACCACAGGACGTTTAATCCCCAGTGGTACCGCATGCACATCAGGCAGTTTATCTATTGGATATGCTTATGAAAACATTAAATCAGGTGCGCAAGATATAATGATTGCCGGCGGTGCCGAAGAATTAGATGCGACACAGGTTGCGGTATTTGACACACTGTATGCAACCAGCACAAAAAATGATAATCCTGATAAAACACCATCTCCATTTGATGCAAATCGTGATGGATTGGTTATTGGTTGTGGTGCTGGGACATTAATACTGGAAGAACGTGAACATGCAATCGCACGTGGTGCAAAAATTTATGCTGAAATTGTTGGATTTGGAACAAATACAGACGGCACACATATTACACAACCAAACCCAGACACAATGGCACAGTGTTTAGAATTATCATTAAATTCTGCAAATTTAAAACCACAGGACATTGGATATATATGCCTGCATGGAACAGGCACCACATTTGGCGATATTGCTGAATCCGTTGCCACAAACCGTATTTTTGGCGATAAAGTTCCCGCCAGCAGCCTTAAAAGTTATGTTGGACATACATTGGGGGCATGTGGTGCATTGGAATCCATATGGTCAATTCAAATGATGAATAATAGTTGGTTTGCACCGACATTGAATCTGGATACAGTTGATGATAAATGTGGTAAATTGGATTACATAATGGGATCTGGACGTAATTTCGATACAAATTATGTAATGAATAATAATTTTGCCTTTGGTGGAATTAACACATCATTGATATTCAAAAAGTAAAAAAAAATCGCCCACAGGGCGTTTTTTTGATTAATACGATGATACACACTATTGAACCCAGATTTGCGCACGTGTGGCAGATGTTGCGGCACCAACGGGGATTGTAACCTCGGCCTTGGTGACGGTGACGGTACCATCAGATGCCGTAACAGCGGACACAAAACCATTTGCACTGCCATTTGCATCGGCGACAACATTTGTGGATGTTAATTTATCTTGCTTTGCAGAATCCATTTCGTCATATGCACCCTTGACATAAGATGCAGAGACAACGTTTGCCTCGGGCGTAATAACAGCACTGGCTGTCAAAGGTATCAAAAAAATCGACAATAATAATATTAAAATTTTTTTCATATCTTTCACGTAAATAAAATCGGTTTATATTATAGCTTTTTTCCTGAATTTTGTAAAGTGGTTAAATGTTTGGGCAAAATGTTAAACACAAATTGCCCAAACAAAATGTTGTTTTAGTTAGATGGAGCTACATTTGTCAACACATTTGCAGATGTTGTTGCACTATCGTTACCCCATGTAGTATGAACTTGCACATATTTATTCTGAGCAGCTGTATTTAATTCGTTGATAGCGGCAGTTACTGTTTGTGCTGATGTCTGCAATGATGTATTACCAACAATTCCTTCCAAAGCATCCGCATCAGCTTGTGCAGCAGCAGCATTGGTTATGCCCGTTTGTGCAGCTGTCATCGCAGCGTTAGCGGCGGCGGCGGCAGAAGCTTTCTGTTCATTTGTAAAATGAGTATCTGTCAACGCACTTGCTGTACCAGCAAACCCTGCTGCAGTGTTAATTTCATTGATAGCAGCGGTTACTGTTTGTGCTGATGTCTGCAACGCTGTATTACCAACAATTCCTTCCAAAGTGTCCGCATCAGCTTGTGCAGCATCTGCAGCAGCTTGTGCGGCA
>CACYHY010000030.1:0-9630 GCA_902774305.1 uncultured Pseudomonadota bacterium | reverse complement strand
GCAGCAGCATCGGATATACCTGTTTGTGCAGCTGTCATCGCAGCGTTTGCAGCGGCAGCAGCAGAAGCTTTCTGTTCATTTGTAAAATGAGTATCTGTCAACGCACTTGCTGTACCAGCAAACCCTGCTGTAGAATTAACTTCATTAATAGCTTGCGCTAATTCGTTATACGCACCCTTAACATAAGATGTTGACGCAACATCAGCACTGGCTGTAACAGCACTAAGTTGACCATTTTGGTCAACTGTGGCACCACCAAGCGACCAACATTGCCATTAATGATACTTTTAATAATTTTTTCATTGTTTCCCTCCTTCCTGGGACTTCGTTATGGTTGTATTATATCATAAATTCTGTATTTCTAAAAATACAAAATTCACTTTTTTTAATCTTTTATGGATTTTGTGGATCAAAATCAAAGTTTGTATCCCATGTGTCAGCAACTGGCATTTCTGTCAATGCACCGTTTTTATAAACGTACATTTTGTCAGTATTACCTGATGCCTTGGTGGTTGCTAAACCATCAATGGTGATATTTTTCGTGGTCGAATCGACCGCCAAACCTTCACCTGCTTTGACACTGATTGTATTATCGTTGGCTGTATCAATATTGATACCATTACCAGCGGTATAAACCGTTGATGAAGATTCCAATTGATCAACTTTATATGCCAATGTACCGGCTGTTGATGCATCACCAACTGTTTGTTGTAATGCCGCAACATCACCAGCCAAACCAGTTGTTGTGCCGTCACCATTAATCTGAGTATCCAACGCAGCAATATCGCCGACCAAACCAGTTGTTGTTGTACCATTACCTTTGACAATTTCATTCAAACCCAAATTTGTTCCGTCGCCATTAACGATTTTATTCAAACCTGGATTTGCCGCAGTTCCATCGCCATTGACCGTTGTTTTCAAATTTGCAACATCGGTTGGTAATGTGCCCAACGCAGTATCGGTATAGGTTTTTGATGCCTTGTACACAGCACGCAAACCATCATCCACATAGTTTTTTGTGGTCACTGTTGATGTATCTGTTGCAAATGCAGGTACAGCCAACATTGTCCCCATCAAACCAGTTAACATTACTTTCTTCATTTTTCTTTCCTTCCTTTTTTTACTTTTTTATTTTCTCACTTTTTCCTTTTAGCAATTTTTAATTAAATTTCCCATTGAAATCCGTCTTCATCAAAATCATTAACAACAGATACATCATTCATAGGTTGACCTTCAGGATCACGAATCGTTACATCGGAACCTTGGATGTCGTTATACAGATTTTGCAATTCTTGAATCTGATTCGTATGTTGCTGAATCGTTTCCGCAGATGTATTGATAACAATATTGTTTATGCCTTCTTGGATTGCAGCCAACTTTTCGTTTATTTGTTCAGAAGTATAATAATTATCACTCAGTGCGTCTACTTCTTGTTTTGTGTAATAGTTAGATAAATCTGAAATATTATCTTGGATACTTGATATTTGCTCTTGCAACATATCCATTCTGTTCATCATATCAGATATTGCAGCATTCGCAGCCCCCGATGAACCAGACGAACCACCCGCAGAACCGCCAGATGTCGGTGTTACGTTGGCTAACTGCTTTTGCAGATTTTGCATATTTTTGTTTATGATTGATAAACGATTCGGAGATGTAGATACAGGTTCAGAACTTTTTCCATCGGTTTTGGTATCTTGACCCCATGTGGTGCTGATTGGCCGATTACTTAATGACAAACTGGATTTGCGGGTGGGACTGATTACACTAGAATTTTTTAATGGCGATGCTGTGGCCACATTTGAATTGGTATTATTTTTACCCAATATTCGCACTGACGAAGCCGCGAACGCGTTGGAAACCAAGCACGCTAGAAAAACAGCCAATAAAAACCGCATGTTTTTTCTATACATTTAAGACGTCTACTTTCAGATATTATATCACAAAATACACACTTAACAAAATTGAAAGCCATAAAAATATTAAAAATAGTTGTTGATTATTTTATTTTCTTGATTTTCTGAAAGAAATCCAAGTAATAATCGCCCCCGCAACAAACAGCAAACCAGATAACAGTTGCCCCATTGTTAGCCCCCAAGATGTTAAGAATCCTATTTGTGCATCTGGGGCACGAAAAACCTCGCAAATAATGCGGATTGTGGCATATAACATACCAAATATACCAGATAATGCGCCCGGATGTTTTCTTAAATTGGTCTTTTTATACAGTGTGTACATCAAAATAAATAATACTATACCTTCACCAAATGCCTCGTACAATGGACTGGGGTGGCGGGGAACTTGGGTATACCCATTAAAAACCATTGCCCATGGTGCATCTGACGGACGCCCCATAACCTCGACATTTATAAAATTCGCAATCCGTCCGAAAAATAGTCCAATTGGGGTCACAACCGCCGCCAAATCCAATAATTTCCAGCCACTGATATGGGTGCGATATGCAAATAAAAAGTTTGCCGTAATTAATCCCAGCAGTCCACCATGAAAACTCATTCCGCCATGCCATACAGCCAATATTTCCAACGGATGACTAATAAAATATGGCAAATTATAAAATAAAACATAACCCAGCCTGCCCCCAATAACCACACCCAATATTATCGCAGTCATAAAATCATCATATTGCTTTTTATCCAATATTACCTGCGAATTCTTTTCACGTGTCATACGCGTAAACAACCAAAAACATACAATGAATGCCGCAACATACGCCAGCGCATACCAGCGTACATCAATTCCAAATACAGAAAACGCAACCGGAGATATCGGATTTACAATTATTGCCATAATTTTTCCTTATGTCGCCAGTGTAAAACAATCAAACATAAAAAAACAATAAAAAAAGCACCGATAAAAATCGGTGCCTGAAAACTTGACATTGCAAACTTTATTTTTGATTTTTCCATTTAGGAACGCACAAATCATGCCAAGGATTTCTAGAAATAATAACTTTACTTGCTTCCAAGTCTTTATTACTTGATTTAAGATTGTTAATAATTTCCTCACAACGAGCCCTTATTGCTGGATTTGTTTCCGTTTCCAATCTTTGTTGTAATTCACGAATACGTGTATTATTTTGTCTGATCTTTTCGTCTTTATCACTTGGTGTTTGTCTTGGATATGTAGTTGAGATAACTCCATTTGGATAATTTCTAATTTCTGATACCATATTCTGTCCCCCTTGGTTATTTTTGTTTTGACATGGATTATTATAGGGTAATTTTTATGTTTGTCAATACAAAAATGACAAAAAATATTTTTTGTATATATAACACTATTTTTGTTAATGAATTACTTTGTTTTTAATCTTGAATTTATAGGCTTTTTGTATTATATAAGGTGTTGAAAAAATAAAAGGAGAAAAATATGAAAAATGTAGCGAATACTATGGATGGGTATTTAAAGAAAATTTTTGCATTAATGTTTGGCGCAGTTGGTCTGACCGCTGTTGTAACATATATGATTATATGGTGCAAAGAATTACAATTCTTGATAATGCCACCTTTGTACTATGTTTTGTTATTCGGTGGTTTGGCTTTTTCAATTTGGGCACAGGTTCGCGCATTTTCCATGAAGCCTGCAACAGCTGCGTTGATGTTGATGATATATGCGGCAATTATGGGAATTGTAATTACACCACTTGTTGCGGTTAGTTTGTCTGTTAACCCAATGTCTATATTCTATGCGTTTGTTTTAGCGGCGGCAATGTTCGGATGCATGGCTTTGTTCGGATATAAAACCGTCAAAGACCTATCGTTCCTTGGGATTTTCTTGTTTATGGGTATGATTGGTTTAATCTTGGTCGGTATAGCATCTATGATTTGGCCACTGGGCGGCACATTCGCCACAATTGTTAGCTTTATCGGCGTTTTGGTGTTCGCATTGTTCACTGCGTACGATATGCAAAACTTAAAGAATGCATATAATTCTTTGGGGAATGACGAATATTCTAAGAACCAATTGTCAGTGTTGGGCGCGCTGCACTTGTACATCTCGTTCATCGCGATGTTCCAATACTTGCTTAGTTTATTTAACCGCGATTAAAATAAAGGATTTCAAAATGGCTTATAAAATTGATTCAAGTAAATGCATTGGTTGTCATACATGTATGGGCATGTGCCCTGCTATGGCGATTTCAACAGGTGCCGATGGCAAATGTGTAATTGACACAACAAAATGTATGTCTTGTGGGACTTGCGCGGCAGTTTGCCCAATGGGCGCAATCGTTCCTGAAAATAAATAAAAAGAGGTTAAAATGGCAGACGTAACAATTAACGATATTATTGCATTGTGTAAAAGACGCGGATTTATTTTTACAGGCTCGGAAATTTATGGTGGTCTGGGCGGCGCGTATGATTACGGTCCATACGGTGTTGAATTGATGCGTAATATTCGTAATGCTTGGTGGAACACCATGATTTATTCCCGCGATGATATCGAAGGATTGGATGCGGCTGTGATTACTAACCGTTTGATGTGGAAATATTCTGGACACGAGGCAAACTTTTCAGACCCATTGGTCGAATGTAAAAAATGCAAGGCTCGTATGCGCCAAGATAAAATGAAAGATCCAACAAAATGCGACAACTGTGGCTCGACTGATTTAACTGAACCACGCGCATATCAATTAATGATGGGATTGTCGATTGGCGCAACAGCTGGCGGTGAAATTAATGCTTATTTGCGTCCAGAGACAGCAACCACTACATACATCAATTTCAAAAATGTTTTGGATGCAAAACCACACAAACTGCCATTTGGAATTGCCCAAATTGGTAAGGCTTTCCGTAATGAAATTTCACCACGTGGATTCGTATTCCGTATGCGCGAATTCGAACAGGCTGAAATGCAATATTTTGTTGACCCATCCGAAGACGACAAATATTTTGAAATGTGGAAGGCTGAACGTTTGGCTTGGTGGGTAAATGTGTTGGGTATTCCTGCTGAAAAGTTGCGTTTTATGCCACATGAAAAATTAGCGCACTATGCCAAGGCCGCATGCGACATTGAATACGAATTTCCAGATGGATTTGATGAAGTCGAAGGAATTCATAACCGTCAAGATTTCGATTTAGGTTCACATACTAAATCTCAAGAAGAATTTGAATTGCACGCCAAGGTTTTAGAAAATAAAGATAGTGTTATCAAATTGGCTTACAGCGATCCACAGGCAGGTAAAACTTTCATTCCATATGTAATTGAAACCGCCATGGGTGTTAATCGTGCTATGCTTGCAGTTATGTTGAATGCATATACTGTCGAAGATTTAGGCGATGGCAAAACACGTACTGTATTAAAATTAAAACCATGGTTGTCGCCGGTCAAGGCCGCGGTTATTCCACTGGCGCGCAATGTACCTGAATTGCAAGATATTGCAAGTAACATTGAAAATTCTCTGCGTAAATTGGCGATTGGAAGAATTGAAATGGAAAATTCTGGTAATATTGGTAAAAGTTACCGCCGTCATGATGAAATTGGGACACCGGTTTGCATTACTGTTGACCACCAAACAGTTGAAGACGGCACAGTCACATTGCGTTGGCGCGATACAATGGAACAAGAACGTGTTCCTGTCGCAGACGTACCTGAACGCGTGCGCAAGATTGTTATGGGAATTTAGAAAACGCCCAGTTGGGCGTTTTTTTATTATTACTTTATTCTGATTTTTTCATTTCTGGTAACACAATAACAGTATTATAAGGCGCTAAATATCTGACACCAGTCGAACAAGATACATGACTTAAAGAATCTTTGTATTCACGAACAGCAGCAGTCCAACGTTCTTGAATTGCAGCATCAGCGCCAGCTGCTCCCGACAACGCACCCAATGCCGCACCACCGCCGGTGCCAATCAAAGTAGATTTTGTTCTGGCTTTATTGTTGAAATCCAACATTGCGCCATCATCTGCGGATTGTGTCGCCGGATAGAAACTATCAATACTTATTGTGCCAGATTTCAATGTAATAGGTTTACCCTGCATATCACGGATATAAATCTCTTTTCTTTGTATTTTTGGTGCCAAAGTTTTCTTTAATTCAGCCCATTGAGAATCCTTATATCCAAAGAATTTCTTGGCATCAACCTCGCTAACTTCTACCATTGCACCAACGCGTGTCCCAGCCTTTTTTGCACTTTCAATTTTTATATATTCGCCATCTTTATCACCCTTCAACTTATCTTGTTTTTCAGGGTCGTTATATTTATAACGTTTACTTTTGTCTTGGACATTTTTTCTCAAGTAATTGACACAATCTTGGCTTACAGCCCCAGTTTCCGGACATTTATCACTGGTTACGCCAACAAATTTAATATCCTTTAAAGCTATATAGACACACTTGTTATATTCCTTAGGGTTCTCTTCTGTCTTGGTGCATTGATAAGCATATCTGCTATCAAGATTGAAAAACAAACCATCGTCTTTAATTTCTTCTGCATCTTCGGCTTCATCCAAATTCATGGCACCACGTAAACAATATGTATCATATTGTTCATCAGTTACCTTGCCATCTTTGCCTATTTTATAAAGTTTGCAATTATCTATTTTTAATACATCTTCACCAGATGCCATCAAATTTCCAGCCGCAGCACCAGCTGCAGCATTTACACCAGTGGATAAAATTATACTACCAGCTTTATAATCATTAACCTGGGTGCTGGCCGTCATTATCGCAGCGCCCGTTGCTGCACCCATCGCGGTTGTTTTTAATTTATCTTTTGTTGCACCAAATGGTGATTCACTGCCGGTCTCGCCTTTTCCAACAAGGTTTCCACCTATACCACCGACCAATGCAGCCGCCAAAATTTTGAATCCTGCATTGGATTTATTTTCCTGAGCCATAACCTTTTCAACATCTTGGATTGTCGGTTCAGCATCAGCCGGATATGTATATTCGCGTCCCTGCAGAGTAAAATCATGAAAATCGTCTACGTTACATTTCATACTATCGCCAGCCGCCAAATATGCAGTGGCCAAAGTTGTATATTCTGTACTTGCAGAATTTTTATACGCACGTAATTCAATAAATGCAACACATGTGGCTGGTCCGCCACGACGTGTTCCTGTTGTTGGCTTTACCCAATCAAACTGACCATTTGGATATATTTCATTGCACGCATCCATATCTTCATTCGATACAGATATTGTTTCGCCATTGTCGTTTGTAAAAACACGTGCTGGCTGTGGTTCCATAGGCATCATTTCAGCCGCACGACTAGCATTAATTTGGACTTGCTCTTTAACCAACGAAGAATTACTGATACGCAATGCTGCATTTGCCGCAGAATAAGGAAACAATGCAGCCACAGCCGGTAACGACAAAATTAAAAAACTTAATTTAGATGCGTTCATCTTTTCTTACCGTTATTAGAATTGCAAGCGCAAACGCGCACCAATATCAACAGTGTTCAAGTTAGCGCTTTCTGTCCAATTGGTATAGTGTGCAACGGTTGGATAACTAGCTTCGCCACCGTCACCAGTTGCAATCCATTCATCTTGGGTTAAAACGATACTGCCAGATGATTTAACTTTTCCCATGTGCATATAGCGAACGAACAAATCCAATTTCATACCATTGCCCAATTCAGTACTGACACCGCCTTCGAGACCAAATGCTAACTGTTCATTTGTTCCACCATTGTGATATGCACTAATATCAGATACACCTGTTGGATCACCTTCGTTTGATATTGATGGGTCTGCTTCGGAATAGAAAGTTCCGTCAAACACAACATAATCAGCGGTTGTATTTAATGCAACACCGACACCTGCGCCAACATATGGACGCAAAGAACCGCCCGCCAAGAATCCAGTATAAGAATCAATATTATAGTACAAGTTCAACAAAGTTACATTTGATGTTATCGCCCCACCAGTCGCAGTCGCAGTCACGTAGCCCCCAGAACCATCAGAAGTCTGCACGCTTTGTGGATATGAAATATCACTGTAACGAGAATAAGAAAAATCTATACGCAAATCGCTGTTTATTGCGGCACCCAAAGATATTTGCAATGGGATAATAGTGTCTTTGAATAAACTGGCACCTTGGAATGCGCCCGGCACCATATACGCCCCTTCTTCGCCAGTATAATCCGCAGTAATTTCACCAATAACACTGGCAGTATATGCCGCAGACAAACCAATATACAGACCGCTATCCGCCAATCTATCAAAATCTTCGGATTGATAATAACGCCGACCGGCATTCACAGCCGAAGATCCCACATGTGGCAACATGCCTGTTACACGCGTTGGCTGTGCCGCAGCAATAGAATTTGTCGCAACAACATTACCATTTACCGTTGGTAAATACACAACACGACCATTATTAGTCGCCTGACGAACAATATTAGGCTGACCGTTATATCCATTATATACAGGATACGTCGCATAAGATGCAGTCGACGCACCGGCAAACAAAGCGGTCAAAACCCCGAAAAACCCGAATTTTTTCATTCTCTGTCCATATCTCTTTTACACTATTATATCATAAAAATGGTTCATAAAAAAGTATTTATTACAAATAAAAATTCCCCATGGGGTTTCCATGGGGAAAATGTCCAATATAAAGTTATTTTTTACAGATTAGAAACGAACGTTCGCACGAACGCCAACTTCGGCTTTGACATCTGTACCATTCTGAGAGTTAGAATGAGAATGATCAAATGTATATTCACCGACCAAAGCCAATTGGAAACTGTCTGTGATTTGGTTTGCAACCACCGCAGACAAGATGTATTCGTCCCAACCATCGTTCATATCATGAGTTCTGGCCACTAACGTAGATGCTAATGGGCTGTTAACTTCTGTATGGATAGACTTTACACCATTATCAGTGTGTTCAACAAATCTGAATCCACCACCGAATGACCAACGATCATTTACTTGATAGAAAGCATTTGTTCCAACAGTAATTTCCTTGGTTGATTTCAAATCAACGGAAATTTCATCTGGGAAACCATACGCAGACAATGATGTGGTATCAATTCTGTTGTTATGATTGCCAAATGTTTGCAGATATTCTGCGAACAATGTTGTTGTAAGACGTGACCATCTTTTACCAACCTTGGTTCCTAATACGGCACCCCAACGACCATTAGAGAAATTGTCGTATTTAAAACCTGTTGCAACATCATAAGAACCTCTCATTCTGGAAACGCCAGACAAATACGCTTCGCCATACATATCCCAAACAAAATTTTCTAATGTTTCAATTATACGATAATTTAATCCTAAACGACCACGATGCAAACCTTTACGGTCAATGTCATCATTTTGTGTATAACCCAAAGACAAATATGTGCTCAATCTGTCTGTGATACCGAAACCGAAATCTTCGGTAATACGCCATACTGGGAATTCATTAGCCCCATCATGGTTTCTTGCCTTCAAAGCATCGGTATGATCTGTTCTTTTATACATCAAACCAACGCCTGTTTTAGAAACAAATTCACCGGCTTGTGGTATAAAAAGTGGGTTTTCAATGTTTTTTGTGACACCAGCCATAGCACCTGTTGTAATCAAAGACGCTGTGGCGATTGCCAAAGTTTTCAAAGTTTTTTTCATCTAATAACTCCTTATGTTGTGATGAAATTCCTGACCCCCATTATTG
>CACYHY010000029.1 GCA_902774305.1 uncultured Pseudomonadota bacterium | reverse complement strand
GCCAGAGTTAACCAGAGCAAAGGTTACAGATACATTGTTAGACGAGTTGTTTTTACATTCTGACAGATTTGTTGCGAAATTTAACAAGGCTTATAAACGCCCAATTGATATGTCTGATGCACGTTATATGGCATCTAATCCAGGGGTTATTGCGATGTATAAAGCCATACATGGTATGCAACATTAAAGAATACAAATAAATAAAACCGCCTAAATGGGCGGTTTTTTAATTTGCAACGCCTTTATTTTTGTTTATAATCCGTTTGTGGAAAAGGAGTTGTATCATGACACAAATATTGTCCGAAGTATACTTGGATTATTCTGATATTTTAATTCGACCAAAAATGGGTATTAACCTAAACTCACGCAAAGATGTCAATTTACAAAGATTATTCAAATTTAAACATGGACAAACTCGCACAGGATTGGGCGTTTTTAATGCAAATATGGCTGTTGATGAAATAGGCGAATTTATAAAATCTGCACGTGCTGAAAATATTCCATTGGATAATTTGTTTATAACAATTGGATTAAAAAATATAGATGATGAAATCCAAAAATTAAAAGATTTAGAATCTAAATACGATTGGAAATCACCACGCAATATTTGTATAGATGCACCGAATTTTTATATACAAAAGGCTTTGGATGTTCTGTCGCGCGTGCGGACGGATTTTCCTGATGCTGTTATTATGGCTGGAAACATTGCCAGTGGTGATATTTGCCTGAAACTTTTAGATTATGCAGATATTATTAAATGTGGTATCGGCAGTGGTTCTGCGTGTCTGACGCGCAAGCAAACTGGTTGTGGAACACCAATGGTGTCGTTGATTTTAGAATGCGCGGATATTGCACATTCTGTGGGTGGACATATTTGTGCTGATGGTGGTATCGTTGATGTTGGTGATATTTGTAAAGCATTATGTTTGAATGCGGACTTTGTTATGGCAGGCGGTATGTTTGCTGGAACAGACGAGGCCGAAGGTGATGTAATAGAAAAGCATTATGAAACATCTGAAATAATTGATGACAAGCCTGTTATTCAGACAAAGTATTTTAAGCAATATTATGGAATGTCGTCTGAATACGCTAATAATAAATTTGCAGGCGGAATGGGAAATTATAAAACTTCTGAAGGTCGCGAATTGTTGATACCATATACTGGTGCATTGGATAAAATTTTGCAAGATATTACTGGTGGAATTGCGTCTTGTTGTACTTATATTGGTGCAACATCGGTCAAACATCTATCAAAATGTGCGACAATTATTCAAGTTCATAATCAATTGAATAAGGTTTTTGAAAAGTATTCTGTGTAATATATAAATTTAAGGGGATTAATCATGACAGAAAAATTTGATGCAGGATTTAGAACAGCAGAACACGACAGGCAAAATTTGCGTATAATTGATTCTGCATTAAATTCTGGACGTATCAATGCCGAAGCCGCAGAATATTTGAATTTGGTGTATTCAAATGGTATGGATTGGTTCCGCGAAGTATTCCACTTTTTGGGTAAATGTTTAGGTGCGCCCAAGGCTGCGGTGGTTCCGTATGACAGAACGACAAATTCTGGTATAAATGTAAAAATGAAAATTGCGGATATTAATCCGTTGGAATCTTATCTGGTTCAACATCGTTTGGATGCGGACCCAATGCGTAATCAGTTTTTTGCTTCGCATGAAAAATGCCAGATAGATTTGTCGGTGTCTTCTATTGTAACTGTTATTGTTGGTGCGCAAAAAGATGTAAATCGTGCTATTGATAAAATCACAGGTAAATATTATGTTGAGTTTCAGGAACGCGTGTTAGAAACGGTAAAAGATACGCTGGGGTCGAAATTAAATTCTCGGTCGTTGTCCGTTCTGGGAAACAGTATTCAGGAACAGTTTGCCGCAAAATATGTGACGGATGCATCTGCTGTGGTGTTAGATTTGATTAGTGGTATAGATAAAAATTTGGCTGTGGAACTGGTTCGTAATTTGGATAAAATTCGCAGACCGTATACTCGTCTGTGTGATGTTTGGCGTATTAAATGTTTATTTGATTTGATACCTCAGGCGCGGACTTTTATTGAAAGAATGCAAGAATTGATGCCAGAAAGAATTTTGGAAATTCGTGATAAATTTTATGATATTAAAAATCCACGAAATTATCGTGATGCTAAAATAATTATAAATATCGGTAAAAATGGAACTGTTGTTCCGATGGAAATTATTTGTCAGGTGCGTAAGTTTTTTGAAGCAGAAATAAAGACGCACGCAAATTATGAATCTATCCGTTCTGATACGCTTTCTTGTGATGTGTATAAGGAACAAGAGGCTTCTGATTATATGGAAGATGGTGTGTGGCAATACAATTTAATGATTGTGGAATGTCTGGAAGATTTATTCGAAAGGGTGGGTTGGAATATTCTGTATTCACGCGATCATGATATTTCTATGTTCGAAGGTTTTCCAAAGGATTGTAAGTTATATTATCCGCAAAAGGTTATGGATTCTATACGCAGTAAATTAAGTTTGGCTGTGGAAAACGAAATCTTTCATATGACTCAGGTTCCAGCGAAACTTACCAAAGAACAAGAAAATCAGATTTTCTTGTTTATGGCACGTTTTATTTTGGTTGCTGCGATGCCTTATTTGAAAAAGAATTGGGAAGTTCCAGATGATAACATGGCGGGTAAATTGTTTAACTTTGTTATGAAAGAAGTTCAAAGATATTACAAAAAATAATTTTGTCTTGGGATTAAACCCTTTGCCATATTTGCTTGCGTTAAAATTAAAAACTGTTTACAATTAAATCAGGTTCTGGGTGAGCTTGTCAGAACCATAACAAGCATAAGGAAAGGATTGGTTATGCGTCAAGGAAAGGTTAAATGGTATAACGGTAAAAAATGTTTCGGATTTATTAGTCCAGACACACCAAATGAAGATGGTAATATGGATGATGTTTTCGTTCATTCCAGTGCTTTGAAGGAAGCAGAAATCAGATTTTTGAACGAAAATGATATTGTTGAATTTGAAGAAGAACCACGTAATGGTAAATTGTCTGTGACAACGATTAAACTTATTCAGCGCGATGAAGAATCTGCTCGTCGTTTCCAAGAACGCAGGGCAGAACGTCGTCGTGCACGTGAAGAAAGAAAAAACCGTGCAGAACACGAAGAGCATAAAGAACGTCATGGTTTTGCTTTCTGGAAAAAATAATGTTTTAGTAAATAAAAAATAAACCGCCCGATGGGGCGGTTTTTTATAGGAAACCATCTTGATTTTTTATACGAATTGCGCTATATTGTATATAACAAAAAGGAGTAAATATGACAACTGTATTAGTTATTTTAGGTGTTTTGGTTTTATATATTATTTTTGCTTATAATGGATTGGTTGCGCGTCGTAACCAGTGCAAAGAAGCCTGGGCGACAATTGATACACAATTAAAACGCCGTTATGATTTGATTCCTAATTTGTTGGAAACAGTCAAGGGTGCAGCAAAGCATGAAAAAGAAACTTTGAATGCGGTTGTGGCTGCGCGTACGGCGGCTATGGCGGCAACGGGGGCGGCGGATAAAAGTGTTGCTGAAAATGCTTTATCTGGTGCGTTGAAAAATATTTTTGCATTGGCTGAAAGTTATCCAAATTTGAAAGCAAATGAAAATTTCTTGGAATTGCAACGCGAATTGTCTGATACAGAAACCAAGATTCAAGCCACTCGTCAGTTTTATAATACGGTGGTAATGGGCTTGAATACTGCGGTTGAACAGTTCCCAACAAATTTGATTGCAAATATGTTCGGTATTACAAAAGAAAAATTGTTTGAAATTGATGAATCTGAACGTGTTGCACCAAAAGTAAAATTTTAAAATTTTCATGAAAAACGATTTTAATTTTTGTCCGCATTGTGGCGGAAAGGGTATTCGTAACGTGAATATGCGTTGTTGGCAATGTGCTGATTGTGGCTTTGTGTTGTATCATAATGTTGCCGCATCTGTTGCTGTTATTGTCCAAGATAATTCTGGGGCGATATTGTTTGAGGTTCGTGCCAAAGAACCAAAACGTGGTATGTTATGTTTGCCTGGGGGCTTTGTTGAACCAAAAGAAAGTTTGGAAAACGCGTGTGTTCGTGAATGTGTTGAAGAGATTGGTGTGAAACCATTGAATTTAAAATATATGGGAACCTTTCCAAATACTTACGAATATAATGGTATTTTATATAATACGTGCGATGCGTTTTTTATTGCGACTGTGCCGGATAATGCGGTGTTTGATATTCAAAAGGGTGAAGTAATCCAAATTCAACACCATATTATTAAAAATGGCGATGATGTTGATAAATTGCCAATTGCTTTTGATAGTGCGCGTTGCGCATTGAAGGTTTTTGTTAATAAAAAATAATTGACAAAACAATATTTTAGTATTATATTGTGTCTTGTAATAACAAAAGGATTTATTATGAATTCGACATGGAAAGCAAGACAAATTGAACGTAGAGACGATGTCAAGGCAATACAAGAAGTGTTGGATGTACTGAATCGTATGGGTACATCCGTGACTGTTACAGACAGAAAATATATTATTATGCAAAATGGTAAAAAAAGATATGAAATAACTATGTTTGATCATGATGCTACAATTCGTGCGTTTGATGGTGATACACTTGGTGCAGTTCGTTGCGTTTTAGGCGAGGGTATTGCTCCAAAGGCAAAGTTATGGTTGTTAAGATTTGAATTAGAAAGTGCAACCAGTTCAGAACCTTTAAAAAAATTAGCCGATAAGGTAAATGCTTTTAAATCAGATATTAAATTGATAAACAAAGTTTTAACTGTTTTGACAAATGATAACACACAAGTTCATATTGATCATGAAACAAATGTTATGAAAAGATATGAAATATTGTACAACATGAACGGTCAAGACTATAGATTGATTGTTGAATATAATGGTTCTTTGGTAAAATTTGCTGAAAATGGTGTTGAAACAACTATTGAGGGCGATGATTATATGGGTTGGAAATTGAGCGTTTTGCGTAAAGATTTAGATAGAAAAGTGGCACCACGTGTTCCGTTGATGACACGTTTAACACAAAGATTAAAAAATCGTCAATATCAATAAAAAGGTAAATAAAATGAAAGATGTTATAAAAGAAGCGTACATTACAGTAAACAAAGATGGAATTTTTGTTGGTGGGAAGTCCACAACAGAATATAACGGTTATGAAATATATGATGTAGAATATGTGAAAAAAACATTTGTGCGGATACAACAAAAAAATCCACAGATAGAAGAATTTCATATTGGTGCATTTTTATCAGCGGAGGGTGAAGGTCTTGAGCCAGGAAGACCGGACGCAACTTTTGGTACAAATGAATGGTGTCGTGTAAAATTTTATGATGGACGTGTTTCTCCATGGGTGTTTAACGAACCGCGTGTTACGCATGAAAGTTGTGCTTGCTATTGTGCGGCCGATTGTATAGGTCGTGCATGCGCCAATGCGTCGTTTTTTTCAACAATGGTGAATGTGGTAATTGATAAAGATGCACAAAAAACAGAATCAAAAACATCACCAGATACGCCAGGCAAACAACCAGATTTGAAAAATATGGGTTTATCCAAACTTGCCGGTAATAAAATGACAACACAAGAAATAGAACAACATGTTATAAAAATATTAAAAGACGAGTATAAATTGTCAAATCATAAACCGTATGAAAAAGACGTTGATGGGAAAACAAATATTGACGACTTTGAGTTTGATTCTTTGGATTTGTTCGAACTTGGTATAAATTTGCCGAGATTTTTTGGCATTAGTATGACAGAAGAAGAATGTGAAAAAGTTGTATACGCGACTACTGTCTCTGATATCGTTAAGTTAATGCAAAAAAAATTGGAAGAAAAAACACAAACACCAATTAACCTTGTTGTGGGTGCTGTAAACAACAACAAACAAAACAAAAGATAAAAGGATTATAAAATGACAGATATTAAAAATACAGATTACACTACAATTAACAAAGATGGAATTTTTGTTGGTGGGAAACCGGCGATTACATATCGTGGCAAAAGAATTACCGGAATTGCTGATATGGGTAAATATTTTGCGGATATTCAAAAATTAAATCCGGATGTTGCAGAATTGCATGTTTTATCATCTGAAACAGGTGGCAAGTTTGCAGTTGCAGGTAATCCATCAGAAAAGCACGGTCCAAACGCATGGTGTCGGGTAAAATTTAATGATGGGCGTATGGGTTTGTGGATATTCAATGTTCCATACCGTTCGGCGGTCGATTGTGCACAGTACAGCGCGATTAGTTGCGTGTCGTTTATTTGCGATTCCGAGTATGATGATTTTCGTTCTGCGGTGTTTAAGGGAATTAGTAGAACAGAGAATACATACAAAAAACCTTGGGTTGCAAGATTGGTTGAAAAATTAAAAAATCGTCAACATTAATAAAAAACTTGATTTTCTAGTAAAATTGGTTTAATATACGCACCGCTGGGTAATCAGAACTGATTAAACGGCGGTGCTTTTTGGTCCCGTCCGCGATAAGGATTCTGTTAAAATACTTGGCACCGAAAAACCAAAAAAAAGGATAAAATTATGGCAAGAGCTGGTGCAAAACGTAGCACACGTAAATTGAAA
Source organism: uncultured Pseudomonadota bacterium (assembly GCA_902774305.1). Taxonomy (GTDB): domain Bacteria; phylum Pseudomonadota; class Alphaproteobacteria; order Rs-D84; family Rs-D84; genus Enterousia. Next base: position 8,108 of record CACYHY010000029.1, on the reverse strand, counting down.
ATCGCTCGTTCTTTGGGCGTAAACTTGTGGGGACAAGCAAAATCTCCATTTAATAAACGTAAATATAAACCTGGACAACATGGTCCAACATCCCGTGGTGGTAACAATTCTGATTACGCAAAACAGATGCGCGCAAAACAGACTTTGAAAGGTTACTATGGTAATATCGGTGAAAAGAAGTTCCATAAATATTATGCCGAAGCAGATAATATGAAGGGTGACACACCTGATAATTTGATTGGTTTATTGGAACGCCGTTTGGATGCTGTGGTATATCGTGCAAAATTGGCACCAACAGTATTCTCTTCACGTCAATTGATTAACCATGGTCATATCAATGTCAATGGCAAACGCGTTAAGATTCCATCATATCGTGTAAATCCGGGTGATGTTATCACAGTCAGCGAAAAAGCAAAACAAATGCCATTGGTCGTGTTGGCTTTGGAATCTGGCGAACGTAATTTCTGTGATTATGTGAATGTTGACAGTGCAAACTTTACAGCGACATTTGTTCGTGTACCTGCATTTGCTGATGTTCCATATCCTGTACAAATGTCACCAGAATTGGTCGTCGAATTCTATTCTCGTTAATAGATGGGAATACATTTATAAAAACCGCTGTTTCCAGCGGTTTTTTATTTTTTATATTCAATGCATTACCAGATGTATATTATTTCGGCATTTTAGATAATTGATTTAAATATCTGTTGAATTCATCTTCGGTTTCATCGCCGATGTGTGTTATTTCTACAACTGCCTGTTTGCCGTATTGTTCTGTTTGTTGAATTTTGATTGTATATTCAATTTGTTCCTTCCCATCTGTAAATTTGCGACCGTACATTGCTTGACTAAACATCATACCTAGTGCACCCATCCCACTAAATGTCGATTCATATTCTACATCTACAACACATGTTCTTGCACCAAAATTACTATCTATTTCCCGTATGTCAGAAAACGTTATCTTATCCCATCCATATTTTTCTTGCAGTAATTCTGTAAGGGCTGTTTTTGCTTTGTCATCCCAGCATTTTGGAGTGTCAGAACAAGCAACCAAAGGTAATATGCAAACACAACCTAAAATTACATTAAATAAATATTTCATTGGTACTTTCCTAGTTTAATGTTATTACTTTACCAGTTTTTTTGCTTTTGGTGGCTGCTTTCTGTACTTTAGAAAGCCAATTTTTGTAATCTTTTTCCCAATTTTCCATTCGGCATCTATGTCTATATCCAAACTCTGGCGCATCCTTTTTTGCAAAATCCTCTACCATCGCAGCAGTAAACTCAGCATCAGATTTTGTGGCAAGGCCTAATTTCGATATTATTGCCGTCGACATTTTTTCTGCTTGGATATCTTCATCAGTTACAGTAAATAATCCTTTATACGCTTCGGGTGCGACATCTTTACACAATTTGAGCGTTCCCATTACTTTGCCTGTTATGTATTGCCTTATGTTAGTTTTGCAGTTTTCTATCTCATATGATGTAAGTTGTTGATAGTCATTACTGCATCTATATCCATCGTAATGATACGTATAATATCTGTTGTCATAATAACGCTGTCCTTTCGTTGGTTTATGTTGCCATTTGCCGTTTTCATCAATATAATCCCATGAATCATAATAATAATAGTAAGCTCCTAGTAAATCCTCAAATTTCTCTATACTATTTATTTTATGACCTTCTGGTAACAATGCAGAATAATCAAAGTCGTTAAGTTTATTTGGTTTTATTCGTCTTCTTGCTAAAATACATTCGTCAGAATTATAATTATCCCCATAAGTGAAACAATCTAGATTATCTTTTAGTTCACCTGGTTGCATAAATACTTTAAGATATGCACGACGAGCTGAATACCATTTGTCATCATCTATATAGAAAGAATTGGAGTTCTGGTCATAAGATGGCATGAAGCCGTACATGTTTTTTATTTTTTGTACTCTTTCCATTATATCCGTGGTAGCAAGTATGTCTGCACGATCTTTTTCTGCTTCTTGTATATTTAAGTCAAAATTTTTTTCGCGTTCACTACGTGTATCTTGTGGTGTTGAATCCACCGTACAACCTAAAACACTGAGAGTTCCCAATACTAAAAACAGATTGAATTTTTTCATAAATTTCTCCCTTTTAAGATTATGTTTTTACTATATAATATAAAACTCAAAATGTAAATATAAATCGTATAATCAAATATAAAAAACGTAAGTTTGGCAGTTTTTTTATTTATCGTTTGGGGTGTTCTTTGCGAATGGGTGTGCATGCGCATAAATATTATTTATTTCAGCCATATTTACTTTGGTATAAAGTTGTGTTGTGGAAAGTGATGCATGGCCCAATAATTCTTGTAAACTGCGCAAATCTGCACCGCCTGCCAGCAGGGCGGTTGCAAAAGTATGGCGCAAGGCGTGTGGTGTTACATAATCAGGTAATTGTAGATATGTTCGCAAGTTTTCAACAACCTTTTCTGCCATACGCGCAGACATCGGCAGTCCGCGGACACTGCGGAATAGTGGTTTGCTGGGGTCGTCATTAAATGGTGATTCACTTAAATATTTTGCGATTGCGGTATGTACTGCCGGCAAAACAGGAACAATTCTTTCTTTTTGACCTTTACCGATTATGCGTAATGTATCAGGGTGATTTATAATATCTTTGACTTTCAAAGATAATGCTTCGGATATACGGAGTCCACAGCCAAACAATAATGTTACCAACGCCCAATCGCGTGATGCCAACCAAGGATCCTTGCTGTCAATCGCGGTAATGGCGTCTTTCATTTCAGCGACTTCGTATGTTTCGATTGCTTTTGATAATTTACGAGGAACCTTGGGCGAAGATATCAGTCCGATTGCATCATTTTGAATATCGTATTTGTGTGCAATAAACTTATAAAAACCGCGTAGGGACGATAATGCGCGTGCGGTTGATTTGTGTTCCAGATTGCGTTTTGCGCGATCTGCCAGCCATGCACGAAAACAAATTGTATCTATTTTGCCGAGGTCGGCTGGCAATATTTCTGCACTTGCCCAACGCGTATAAAATGATATAAAATTGCGTGGAATATTGCTTTGTATTTAATAAATAGTCTATAAAATCAGCGACCAGTTCATTCATGCTATTTTATTTCAAATGTTGCAGATACCTTGACGGAAACATTTGTATCTTTGGATGTTAATGTTCCAAATGCGCCCGCATCCATTGATTCTGCGGTTGCTTTTGCTGCCATCAATCTGTAATTTGCGGTTGGATTATAGTCATACGATGCGTTGCCATATGTTACCGATAATAATTTTCCAACATGGCGTTTGTCACCATTAACCAAAGCTTCGGCACGAGTGCGTGCGTTTTCAACAGCGGCGCTTAGGCATTTTTCCATAATAGGTTGCATTGTTTCGGCACTGGTGAACATTTGTAATCCGCCAACGTAAATATTTGGTTGACCTGCAAATTGGTTTAATACCTGTTCGATTATATCCATATTATCTGCGGAAACCTCAATCGCAATGGTTGTTTCTGTACCCAATTCTACAGATTTTTGGGCTGTGTGGTTCCATTCCGATTTTTCATAAGAATTAAATTCTGTTGTTTGTGTTTTTACATCCAATGCACTTAAATAAGTGTTGATTTCAGCAACAATTGCTGTGGCATCACGCATAGATTTTAACGCGTTTTTGTCCAACGTTGTGACGCGCAGAGTGATTGCTGTTCTGTCGCGTGGGGCAGTTGTCAAGCATTCGCCGTTTGTTGATACGGTCTGGGGGACATTTGGTGTCGTGACATATCGATAGCCCAACACAGCCAATATAATAATAATTGCCCAGGTTGTTATTTGTTTCATATTCTCTCTCCCTTTTTTATATTTATCCCAACATAGCGCGTTTTACGCGTTCGATTGTTTTCTCGGCGACTGCGCGTGCTTTGACGGCACCATCTGCCAAAATTTTATCTAACTCGTCTGTATGAGACATTAAATAGTTATATTTCTCGCGCGGACCGGCCAGGTAAGAATTGATTTTTTCGAATAACATTTTTTTCGCATCGCCATAACCGATTTTGCCTTGCTCAAACAATTTGCGCATATTTTGTGTGTCTGCATCGTTTGCAAAATGTCTGTATAATAAATAAATTGTAGATTCATCAGGATTTTTAGGCTCTTCTGGCAATTTGCTATCTGTGATAATGCGCATAATCTTCTTTTTCAATTCAGATTCTGGGGCAAATAATGGAATTGTATTATCATAAGATTTGCTCATTTTACGACCATCTAAGCCTGGAATTAAACCAATATCTTTTCCAATTTGTGGTTCTGGTAATTTAAATAAATCGCCGTATGTTTTGTTAAAGTATTCAGCAATGTCGCGTGCAAATTCTACATGCTGTTTCTGGTCAGAACCGACTGGCACAATATCAGAATTGTATAACAGAATATCAGCAGTCATCAATATCGGGTATGTGTATAAACCCATGTTAACACCATTATCTGGGTCATCACCTGATGCAGCATTTTTTTCCAGCATTGCTTTGTATGAATGTGCGCGGTTCATTAAGCCTTTTGGGGTTACATTCATCAAAAATGTATTTAGTTTATATACAGCATCAACATCAGATTGACGGAACAAGATTGCATTATCAGTATTTAGTCCCATTGCCAGTATAAAAGCCGCAGCTTCGTATGTGTGTTGTTTTATAATTTTTGGGTCGTGAACCAAGTTTAAAGCGTGCAAATCAGCAATAAATGCAAATGTTTTATGTGTTTGAGATAATTCAATCAATGACTTATAAACCCCCAGGTAGTTGCCAATATGTGGCATACCAGTTGGTTTGATTCCTGTTAAAATAATTTTATCATCAGACATAATAATACCTTTTATTATCTTTATTATTTTATCATTTTTTTCCAGAATTGCAAGGGGTAGGGCTAAAAAGGTTGCAATAATAAAAATTATAATATTGACAAAATACTTGAAAATATTAAATTTTGTACTATAATGAAAAACGAAAGCCGATAATCCACTAACAATGGGGAGGCGGAAGAAGAACGGCGGCAGGGTAACTTGCGCTTATTAGAACTTCCCGGGATTGCCCGTTACAGCAAAAGACTCTTTAATGGTATGGCGAATCCAGCGAGAGTTGAAAAGGCAGCATTGGTGACAATGTTGTAAAACAAGGTGGCACCGCGTTGGTGTCGTGTTTATCAGATTAGATATGCGCGATATTTAACGTCCTTGTGTTCTTATTGAAAAACAAATAACGAAACACAAAGGAGGTTAAAATGTCTAAGATAAGAACGCATATCGCCGAAATTCCACAAAAAATTGGCGAAACAATAACTTTAATGGGTCACGCGCAAACAATACGCGAACAGTCCGCTGTTGTGTTTATTGTGTTGCGTGAAATCACCGGAATTGTTCAATGTGTTATTGAACGTGGAACGGTGGCATGGGATGTTGTAAAACAAATAACAACAGAATCCGTTATTTCTGTAACTGGTACTGTTGTGAAAACAAAAAGTACAGAAAGTGGATTTGAAATCCATGTGTCTGAAATTAAAATTTTGTCGTTGGCCGAAGCAACACCGATTCCAGTTACGCAAAAAGGCAGCGCCGAAGTTACACCTGAAAAATCGCAAGATTGGCGTTTCTTGTCATTACGCAGTCCACGCGGTGCAACAATTATGCGTGCGTTTTCTGCGATGACGGCTGGGTATCACGAATACTTGTCCAAGCAAGGTTTTATAGAAATTCAGACACCAAAGATTATGGCAACACCATCTGAATCGCGTGCTGAATTGTTCAAATTAGAATACTTTGGTCAAACAGCATATCTGGCGCAATCGCCACAATTATTCAAACAAATGGCAATTGCATCGGGGATGGAACGTGTGTTCGAAGTTGCACCAGCATTTCGTGCAGATAAATCTTTTACAACACGCCATGCAACAGAATTCACTTCTTTCGATGGTGAAATGGCGTATATCGAAAGTTTTGAAGAAGTAATGCAAGAACTGGAACAAGCAATTCGTTATATGTTGACGGCTATTAAAAAAGAATGTGGGGCAGAAATCAAAAAGTATTTTGGCGTTGAAGAAATACAATTAAAGAAACCCATCCCGCGTATAACAATGGCGCGTGCCAAAGAAATTCTGCGTGAAATGGGTGCCGCATCTGAAGAGCCAGACATTACAACCGCCGAAGAAAAGGCATTGGGCGAATATGTCAAAGAACACTTTGGTTCTGATTTTGTATTTATAACCCAATGGCCATGGGAGGCGCGTCCGTTTTATCACAAGAAAGGTGTTGGCGAACATGGTGAACCAATATCTGTGTCGGCTGACTTGCTGTACAAAGGTGTTGAAATTGTGACATGTGCACAACGTGAAGAATCCTATGAAAAACTGTGTGAACAGTTACGCGAAAAAGGATTACACCAAGAAGGTTTGCAATGGTATCTGGAATGTTTCAGATATGGTATACCACCACATGGCGGTTGGGGTTTTGGCGGTGCACGTTTTATAAAACAGTTGCTGGAATTACCAACAATTAGGGAAGCAATGTTTTTATTCCGTGGACCAACAAGATTAATGCCATAAAAAAAGATGCCCAAATTTATTTTGGGCATCTTTTTACTTTTGTACAAAATGTACACTGTATTGCGGTTTTTTATCAGCCCCTAGGGATGCACGAACAACTTTATTCGATGCGGTTTGAACCGTACGAACCAAGTTGTTTTTATCCTTGCGTTCTGTTTTAGTCAGGGCATCAATCGCCTTGGTAATCTCAATCTGAATTTGACGTTTCATAAATCCTGTGTCATCAGATTCAAATATTCCAGCACTGGAAACCTCTGGTGTGCCTTTCAAGAACCCTTTTTTGTCGATTGGCAATGTCACAAACACCGCACCATTCATTGCGATTTTTTTACGGTTTTTGTAAACTTGGTCATCCGCGCTACGTTCGGTTTCGCCTTCCATAACAACAAAACGTGTTTCGATTGTTTCGGCAACATAGGCTTCTTGGCCATCAGCTAAAGCAATCATTTCGCCGTTGTGCACAACCATCATTTGTTTTGCACCACCGCGTTCCATTGCCATTTTTCCGTTTAACATTTCGTTGATATAATCCCCATGCATTGGAATTGAAACCTGTGGATGAACCATATCATAAAAACGTTCGAATTCAGGACGTCCCGCGTGACCAGATGCGTGGACATGGTCTGTATCAAAGATTGTATGCGTTTTAATTCCCATACGTGCTAATTTATTATACAGATATGATACATCTTGTTCGCGGCCTGGAATAATAATCGCACTGAAAATAACTGTATCAGTTGGCATAAACTTTAATTCTTTTACATTACCATGACACAGACGGGTTAACATTGCGAATTTTTCGCCTTGGGAACCTGTCAAAAAGATTGCTTGTTTTTCAGCAGGCAAGTCTTTGATTTCACTGTGCAGGTAAATATCGCCTTCATTTAAATAACCTTGTTCAATACCAATTTTACGGAATTCTGGTAATCCTACAAAAGGTACAGGATTTGGATTGCTGCGTTCTTTGATTGCGGCAATACGACCAGCGGCATGTGCGGCTTCTGCGAACATCTTTAATCTGGCGATACTGCGTGAATAACCTGTTACAAATACACGACCTGGTGCATTTTTCATCAGTTCTGTCAATGTATCACGAACCTGAATTTCGGTTGTTTGAACTGTTTGGCGCGAACTGGATGTGGAATCACAAACGCATGCTAATAATTTTGGATCAGATCCAATTTCGCGTAAGCGCGCGTAATCGGTTGCTGGTTCAATAGGATTGTCATCATTGAATGTCCAGTCACCAGTATGCAAAATTTTGCCTGCCGGTGTTTTTATAATCAACATTTGTGCCTCGGGTACAGAATGTGATACATGGAAAGTTTCAATCGTAAATGGTGCCAAATCCAAAGTTGCACCAGCCGCGTCAAATTCAATAATATCTTTTTCTGGATTATAGTCCAATTCAATACCGTTGAAAGTTTGGCGCAAGATTTCTGCAGGAAAACGAGTACAATAAATTGGTTTTCTGAACTTTGGCCAAATGAATTTTAATGCGCCAATATGGTCTTCG
>CACYHY010000028.1 GCA_902774305.1 uncultured Pseudomonadota bacterium | reverse complement strand
TTGAAAGTTTGGCGCAAGATTTCTGCAGGAAAACGAGTACAATAAATTGGTTTTCTGAACTTTGGCCAAATGAATTTTAATGCGCCAATATGGTCTTCGTGGCCATGTGTTATAACAAATGCAACAACATCTTTTTTGCGTTTTTCAAGCCAACTTGTATCACAATATTGAACGTCACCAGCACCTATTTCTTCTTCTAAGAATCCCATACCACAATCTACGACCAAATATTTCCCTTTGTATTTATACACATACATATTTTGGCCGACATGTTCCAAACCGCCCAATGCCATAAAATACATTTTGTCATCATTTGCATCAGATTCAGGTTCAGATGTTTCTGTGATGATTGGATCTGGAATTCCTGTGATAGTTTCGTTATCCAAAACTTCATCAATTACTTTTGTTTTCTTAGTTTTTTTCTTTTGTTCTGTAGCCGTTTTTTTTGCGGCTGTTTTTTTATGTAATAATACCATTTAATATCCTTTATAAAAGTTAATGTTTTGCATCACCACATGAATTTATTGCTAATAAATAAAAATATTTTTATTGGTAGTAAATCCCAGTGGCGATGCGCCTATATATGTATCCTACATATGTCAGGTTAATGATGTCGCATTTTTATGTTAAAAGCAAGGTTTTTTATAATTTTACCCCATATTTGCCACGATTTATTGGGCGATAAGACAGTGCTTCGATTAAATCGTCCATAATAATTTCATCGCGGTCGGCCAAGTCAGCAATTGTGCGGGCAATGCGTTTGATACGATTGTATCCACGTGCGGAAAGTCCGATTTTTTCAGCGGCTGTATTCAGAAATTCTGTCATTTCTGGCGATAATTTTACAAAGTTGTCCAATGCACTGCCGTTCAACAATGCGTTCACATAACCTTGGCGTTTGTTTTGACGATTGCGTGCGGAAACCACGCGAGCGCGAATTTGTGCAGATGTTTCTGGTTTGTTCGTGGTATCTGGTTTCATATCCCATGGATTAACCGCATCAACATCGACGTGCAAATCAATTCTATCCAGCAGCGGACCTGATATTTTATTTTGATATGCTTCGGCACATCTGGGGGCACGTGTGCAGGACAGGGCAGCGTTGCCAAGGTGTCCACATGGACATGGGTTCATTGCCGCTATCAACTGAAAGTTTGCAGGATATGTTGCGTTATGCCGTGCACGTGAAATCATTATTTTGCCGGATTCCATAGGCTGACGCAGAATTTCCAATGTCGCGCGATTGAATTCTGGTAATTCGTCCAAGAATAACACGCCATTGTGTGCCAATGATATTTCGCCAGGACGCGCATCCGAACCGCCACCAGCCAGTGCAACAGGACTGGCAGTGTGGTGAACTGCACGAAACGGACGTTTCGTTATTAGTCCATTGCCAGGTAACTTTCCCGCAATAGAATAAATAACAGATGTGTCTAAAATTTCATCAGATGTCATATCTGGCATAATAGTTGGTAATCGTGATGCCAACATTGTTTTACCAGATCCCGGGGGACCAACCATTAACATTGCGTGTCCGCCAGCAGCCGCTATTTCCAATGCGCGTTTAGCAGCCTGTTGACCATAAACTTCGGCCATGTCGCCAATGTTTTGTTCGTCTGTTGTATTTTTATATGTGTCTGACGGAAATTCTATTTTACTGACACCTTGGAAATGATTTATTAAATCCAAGACATGTTTTGGTGCCAATATGTCTTGAATGTCGGCCAGTTTTGCCTCAGTCGCCTGGGGTGCTGGACAAATAATTCCTAAATTATTCTTTTTAGCCCATACACTTGCGGGTAAAACACCGTCTGTTTTTAATATTGAACCGTCCAGACCAACTTCGCCCATTATTAAATAGTTTGATAGTTTGTCCATCGGTAATATATCCAGCGCACATAAAATTCCACACAATATTGGTAAATCAAAATGTGAACCAGATTTTTCAACGTCTGCCGGAGATAAATTGACAGTCAATCTGCGTGGTGGCAGTGATACATTTAATGCGTTCAACGCGTTCCTGACGCGTTCCGCAGATTCTTTGACGGCGCGGTCTGCCAGACCAATAATATTAAATTCAGGTTTTGCGAGTCCGCTGGATAATTGAACTTGGACATCTATCTTGGTTGCGGTTACGCCATTAAAAATAATTGAACTTAATGAAATCATATTGTCATTATAGACTTGCTTTACTCTTTTTCAAGTTATAAAATACCAGCCGTAAATAAAATAAAAGATAAGGAAGATTTATTATGCCACTAAAAAATCCAAATGCTGTTCGTGAATGGTTTAATACCATATTTTATGGTGCGTTGATTGCAATTATATTCCGCAGTTTCTTGCTGGAACCATTTAATATTCCATCGGGGTCAATGATACCAACATTGCATGTCGGTGACCATATATTTGTGGAAAAGTGGTCTTATGGATATTCGCGTTATTCATTTCCATTTGGTTCTTGGCATTTGTTTGATGGTCGTTTCTTGTCGACTGAACCTGATGTTGGTGATGTGATTGTATTTCGTAACCCTGTAAATGAAGGACAAGATTTTGTTAAGCGTTTGATTGGTCGTGCTGGGGATAAAATTCAGATTAAAGAAGGGCGGTTGTATATAAACAACAAGATAGTTCCACGTGATAACCCCAGAAAATATGTTGTCGCGATTTTACCAAAGTCTATCCGCAGTGTTGGATTCTATAAAGACGATATGGCTATTAAAGGAAACAAGATTTGGGTAAATAATGAACCTGCTAAATTTAATTATACAATAGAATATAAACCTGATTCTTATTGCAAAATGGCAGAAGGTTTGTGCGGCGCTTTTGATGCCACAGAATATACAGAAACCTTGCCAAATGGGGTAAAGCATTCTATCATAGAAATGGTTGATAATGCGCCTTATGATAATACTGCGGAATTTACAGTACCAGAAGGTCATTACTTCTTTATGGGTGATAACCGTGATAACAGTTCTGATAGTCGTGCTGAAATAGGTTTTGTGCCACGCGATAATATGTTGGGTAAAGTGTGGTTTATATGGTATTCACATAACTATTATGCACCAATGCCTTTTGTTTGGACATGGGGTAACAAGATGCGCTGGGATAGAATTGGAAATGGAATAGATTAAGATGAAAATATTAAATTATACTTTCAAAGATAAAAATTTGCTGGAATTGGCTTTGACACAAAGTGGGGCGGATTCTGCACATAATAATGAAAGATTGGAATTTATTGGCGACAGAGTCTTGGGATTGTCTGTTGCTAGTTTGTTGTATGATATGTTTCCGGCTGAGGCCGAAGGTGAACTTGCACGCCGTCATGCGACATTGGTTTCAACTGAAACTCTGGCTCAGGTCGCAACCGAAATTGGGTTAGAGGCGCATATTCGCCATGGACATATGACAGCAGGGCGTATCCAACACGTTTTAGCAGATGCAATGGAGGCTTTATTTGGTGCAATTTATCTGGAGGCTGGATTTGAAACCGCGCGTGATGTGATTGTATCGCGTTGGCATGATTTGGCGGCGGCTGAAATTGTTGCGCCAAAAGATGCCAAGACCGCATTACAAGAATTCGTGCAAAAAAATCATACAGGTGAATTGCCTGTTTATGAATATTTACCTCAAACTGGACCATCACATAATCCGGTGTTTAATGCATCGGTTACTGCGCTGGGGCGGACGGCAACAGGGTCGGGTGCATCTAAAAAAGCGGCTAGTACAGCTGCGGCTGCGGAATTGTTGAAAATTCTTGCAATTTAAGGTTTTTGCATATAAGATTCAAATGTTTTAACACAAAGGAATTAAAATGTTTTCTATTTTGTTGGTTTTGTTAATTATCGTTGCAGTATTTATGATTGGTGTAATTTTGCTGCAAAAATCTGAAGGTTCTGGTATGTCTGGCTCTTCTGCGGCTTCTATGTTTGGTGGTGCATTGACTGGGGCGGCGGCTGGTAATTTTTTAACCAAGACAACTGCATGGTTGGCGACAATATTCTTTGTATTGTGTGCTTTGTTGGCTTTGGTGTCTGCAAAAACTGCCAATCCTAATCAAGAAAGCGAATTGCGCCAAGAATTAGTTGGGGACGAGGCTCAAAATCCAAAACAATCCCTTACCCCAGAAGGTGCTGAAAAGGTTTCTGTGAAAGACAATCCTGATAAAGTGATAGATGATTTGGTAAACAAGAAATAAAAAAAATCCCCAATTTGGGGATTTTTTTATTTTATTATTTTCTTCCTGAACGTTTTTTTGCAGGTGTGCCCGCTTTGTAGTCACGATACAGTAATTCACAACATGTGTATGCGATTAAGGCAGATAATGCTGTGATTAAACCGGCAAGTAAACCATCAGAAAAGATTGCAAACAAGATGATTGCTGCAACCAAAACAATGGTCAACCCCAGGTTACGTGCCAGGACTGCAATAAGTTTTTTAATAAATTCCATTTTATTTCCCCTTTTTGTCTGGTTGCATACATTATATCATATTTTTGTGTTAAAATACAGAGAAAAAAAGACCGCAATAATTTGCGGTCTTTCGCTTTAGGAGTGTCCATGAAAAACTATGTTACAGTATAACCTGTCCACCAATGCGTGCTGTGCTTGGGACAGGACCAAAACTGGAACGTGGGTTAACATAAATGTTGCCACGAACTGTAAAGTCGCCGCAGAAGTTCAACATGTTTACATCGCGTAAAATCAAATTACCATCAATTACGATATCGCAAGGTAATGTATATTTACGCAAATCTTGGATATACAAATTACCGCGGACATGAGTTCCGTTTTTCAAAACTTTTGTCATGTCGTGATTATCGATAACTGTATCGCCCAAAATAGATTGATTTTTGATAGCAACCTGTTTGATAGCAACTGGATTTGCTTTTACTTTTGCAACCTGAATAGGTTGTGCAACAGGTTTGCGATTTTGATCGTGTTTCACAGGTAATGTTGTTACTTTGCGTGGTGTTGCCATACGTGGTTTAACCACAGGTTTTGCTGTTTTTGCAATTTCTGTTGTTGCAGTTTTTTGTGTAATGATTTCTACATTATCGGCATTTGCGTGTTTGCGCAAATCGATAATCAATAAAGAAAACAATACTATGATAGAAATCAACAATGCAAAATTTAATAAAGCAACCAGATTAATTTTTGCAATCCAGTTCCACAGCCAGCATAAACCAGCCCAAATCTTTTTGAAAGGCCAACATATAATATTCCATATGCGACGCCAAATTGATGTTTGTTTCTTAGAATTTTTTAATTTTTTTACCACGGTTACTCCTTTTGGTTCTCGTTGGATACTCATAATATAGTATAAAAAAATAATTTGTCAAGTTTTTTATTAAAAATAATTTTGTCAAAAATTTCCACAGAAAAATTCTTGCATTTTCAATTTTTTAGTATAAAATAGATGCATATTTGCGCCCATGGCTCAATTGGATAGAGCATTTGACTACGGATCAAAAGGTTGAGGGTTCGAATCCTTCTGGGCGCGCCACAAATTCAAAACCGGCACGAAAGTGTCGGTTTTTAATTTGTCATACATCACGCCCAGAAGGATGCGCCAGAGCGTAAGCGCATGGCGAATACGAGAATATACAATTAGAAAAATCATAAAAATGGAGTTTTTGTCCCCACGAGTTTTTATAGATTTTTATTATTGTGTATCGAGGGGGAAATAGGGCGCGCCATAAATTCGAAACCGGCACGAAAGTGTCGGTTTTTTATTGATTTTATGTGCGTAACATTCTAGTATTGTCGTGTTCGTTCACCTAGATAAAAGGATAAATTATGCCAAGAATTTTTGTTCGTCAGTTTATTGCTCGCGATAAACAAGTTTATAATATTCATAAAGTAGTTAATATGCTGGGGCAGGTGGTTTATGAGGCGGAACCTACAAAGCCATATATTGGAATAAAAAGAGCAACGACCGAACAAGAGTTAACAAATATGCTGGACAGACCTGTGGAATCTGCTTATACGGCAAAGCCTAATAAACTTGCTATTTCTTCGGAAGTAAAAACAAATAAGGTTACCAGTGAAGCAAAAATAAACGTCAGATAATAAAAAATCCCCTTTGTGGGGATTTTTTATTTTAGTGTTTCGGCATATGTGCGTGCCAGTTCATCGCAACGTTCGTTAAATTCTTCGCCGTCATGGCCACGAACCCAAATCCAATGGATTTTAACGGTGGATGCCAATTCATCCAGTTTCATCCATAAATCTTGATTTTTAACAGGCTTTTTATCGGCAGTTTTCCAACCATGTGCTTTCCAATTTTTTATCCATGTTTGCATACCGTTTTTAACATATTGGCTGTCTGTATGGATTTCTACCTCGGTATGTTTTCGTGCCGCAGTCAATGCTGATATTACCGCCATCAATTCCATACGGTTATTTGTCGTGTTTGGTTCACCGCCGTTACGTTCAGCCGTGTTTTTCCCATCGGTTGCAATAAATGCCCATCCCCCAGGACCAGGGTTACCCAGACAAGAACCATCTGTCCATATTTTTATCATTTTATTACCTTTCGTTTTATGTTATAATACCATATTATGAGGTTTAATTCCAATGATTTAATCGAAATGTCAAATGCGGTGCGGGCGTTGGCTTTGCATGCAATTTATACTGCACACAGTGGACATGTTGGAATTGTTTTGGGGGCATCTGGCATTATTACAACGGTTTTTGCAAATATTTTGCGCCCTGGATTAGACAGGTTTGTTTTATCAGCCGGACACGGCAGCGCGATGTTATATGCTGTCTTAAAATTAGCGGGTTATAATATAGGCAGTCTGGATTCTTTTCGTAAAATTGGTGGTCTGCCTGGACATCCTGAAATCGGAATTGATGGTGTTGATGCAACAACTGGACCATTGGGGCAGGGTGTTGCAAATGCGGTTGGTTTGGCTTTGGCTGAAAAAATTCGTGGCACAGGTGCACGTGTTTATTGTTTGTGTTCTGATGGCGATTTGTCCGAAGGTATCGCGTTCGAAGCAATTTCTTTTGCAGGACGTATGGGATTGGATAATTTGGTTTTGTTGTGGGATGATAATGGTTTGACAATTGACGGCATTGCCCAAACTGCTGTTGATATTCCTGGTGTTGTGCGTGCGGCAGGATGGCGTGTTGTAAATGATGTTAATGCAGATGATTTTGATAGATTAAATCGTGCTTTGGTGGATGCGCGACGTTCACGGTATCCTGTATTTATTCAGGTTAAATCTGTGTTGGGAAATGGGTCATCATTGGCAGGCAAATCGGCGGCACATGGGTTGGCAATCAGCGATAAAGAATTTGTAAAATTAATGCGGCAATATGTGTCGGGACGTGGCGAAGCACGCTGGGCACAAGTTGCGGCAGGAACGGTTAAATATGGGCGGCAAAAATCGTATACTGTTGTACCAAATCCAAAGTTTAATTCTGATGACGAATTGGCATCAACACGTGAATTATCTGGACAATATTTGAACTTGTTATTGGCAAATGGCGCAAATCTTGTTGGGGGCAGTGCGGACCTTGGCGGCAATACTGGGGCGCGTGTTGAAGAATCTAAAGACATCACCCACAAGGATTTTTCAGGAAATTATATAAATTATGGTGTGCGTGAACACGCAATGGCAGGGATTATGAATGGGTTGTGTGCCGGTGGGGTGCGACCATATGGTTCAACTTTCTTGGTCTTTTCTGATTATATGCGTCCATCGATTCGTATGGCAGCTATGTCGCATTTACCAGCAATTTATATATTTAGTCATGATAGTGTTGCTGTGGGCCAAGACGGACCAACGCATCAACCAATTGAGCAATTGTCCAGTTTGCGTTTGGTGCCAGACTTAAATGTTTTGCGTCCATGTAATGCTGCGGAGGTTGCATGGGCATGGCAAACCGCATTAAATGATATAAATCATCCGTCTGCGATTATATTGTCGCGTCAAAAGTTTGAACAGATTAAAACACCACGTGGGGTTGACTTGTCAAATGGTGCGTATATAATTTATCCATCGACTGCGCATCGTGTCCGCATTACTATTATTGCTACGGGCTCAGAAGTGCCTTTTGCGGTTGCTGTTGCTAAAAAAATTGGACCGTCAGTTCAGGTTGTATCCATGCCGTCTGTCGAACGTTTTCGCGCTGCGCCAATGAAATTCCAGAAGGATTTGTTGCGTGGCTATGTTGTCGCAATAGAGGCGGGTGCAACGGCACCTTGGTTTGAGTTTGCTGATGCTGTTGTCGGAATTGACAGGTTTGGTATGTCTGGTGATGGTGCGGCTGTGCAGGTGGCTATGGGGTTTGATGTTGATGCGGTGGCACGCGATATTTGTAAAAAGATGAAATAGTTATGTCTGAATATATTTTTACTTGTACGAACGGTATTGAAATTCCTGTTTTGATTGAATCGCGGCGCGGTATGCGTAATATAACTATTCGACCAAAAATTACAGGAGAACGTGAAATCCATATTTCCAAGCCGTTTTTAATATCTGAATCACGCGCGTTAAAATTTTTAGAATCTAAACGTAAATGGGTTGAAAATATTTTTGCCAAGGCACCCCAGAAATGCACTCTGTGTGATGGCGATGAAATCGAATTTTTAGATAGGCATGTATATTTACAACATTGTCCGCATGCGCATTCAAATGAATTGGTTATGAATGATAATGGAACTTGGACATTACGTGTTGGGGGTGGGGCGGATATGTTTGAACGGCGTGTTAGGGATGTTATCAAGGCAGAATTGCTGAAATCTATCAAAGAAATTATAAAATCAACCCCGCGTGAGTTTTGGCCTGCGCGTATTGCTTTACGTGATACTAGCAGTCGCTGGGGCAGTTGTTCTTCAACCGGCACAATGTCTTTTTCGTGGCGGTTGGCATTTGCACCGGTACCTGTTATGCGGTATGTAGTTATGCATGAATTGTCACATAAAAAGCATATGGATCATTCGCCTGAATTTTGGCACCAAGTTTCAGAATTATATGGATTTGGGGTCGAACGTGCAAAACGCTGGTTGGCCAAAGAAGGCGCATCTTTGCATAAGTATTTTTAGTTGAAATCTGAATTTTATTATGTATAATGAAGGCATTATGAAGACAAGAACAGTATCTTTTTTTTATTTTTTGCATCACGCCCATGTGGGTGTGTGTTTCTAGCGTTCATATTATTTTTATGATATAATCAATACAAAATTAACTAATCTAATTAATTAAAAAGGATTTTATTATGGATTTAAAACCGACTAAACCACTGTCAGGGTTTATAGAATTACTACCAGCACAGCAACGTTGTTTCGATGCTTGTGCGGCGCGCATGCAAAATGTTTTGAGATTGGCTGGCTTTTCTATGTTGGATTTGCCAGCAATTGAACGTGCCGAGGTCTTAACTGATAAAGATAATTGGGATGAAATTGAAACCCAGATGTTTCTGTTTCAAAAAGGCGACACTAAAATGGGGTTGCGTTATGATGGAACCGTTGGTCTGTCGCGCTATGTTGCAGGTCATCTGAATAATTTGGTATTCCCTTTCCGCGCTTCCCAATTTTCCAAGCGTTATCGTGGTGAACGTGCGCAACGTGGACGGTACCGTGAATTTTACCAGATGGACTTGGATATTATGGGGATAAATACTTTGTCGACTAATTATGATGCA
>CACYHY010000027.1 GCA_902774305.1 uncultured Pseudomonadota bacterium | reverse complement strand
GTTCCTGAAAAATATCGTGGCATGGACAGATATGTTGCACGTAAAGCAATTATTGAAGATATCGAAGCCGCGGGACTCATGACTAAAATCGAAGACAAAGTTATTCCAACACCATATTCTGAACGTGGTGGTGTGCCGGTTGAACCAATGATAACAACACAATGGTTTGTGGATGCTGAAAAATTAGCAATCCCTGCAATCAAGGCAGTGGAAGAGGGTAAAATCAAATTTATGCCTGAACACAGATATAATTTGTTTATGGCATGGATGAAAAATATTCGTCCATGGAATATTTCTCGTCAATTATGGTGGGGACATCATATCCCTGCATGGTATGACGAAGCGGGTGATGTCTATGTTGCAGAAACTGAAGAAGAAGCGGTGAAACAATCTGGTGGCAAAACATTGACACGTGACCCAGATACATTGGATACATGGTTTTCATCAGGTCAATGGCCATTTGCAACATTGGATTGGCCATATGATACACCTGAATTCAAAAAATATTATCCAACAGATTATCTGTGCACTGGATTTGATTTAATATTCTTTTGGGTTGCACGTATGATAATGATGTCATTATATGCAACAGGCGAGGTTCCTTTCAAAACAGTTTATATGCATGGAATGGTTGTTGATAAATTCGGCAAGAAAATGTCAAAAAGTAAAGGCAACGGAACTGACCCATTGGATGCAATCAATAAATTCGGTGTTGATGCAATTCGTTACTGGGTTGCGACTGCACCAATTGGAACAAATTTACCATATAACGAAGACGAAGTTAAACGTGGTTCAAAATTACTGACAAAATTATGGAATGCATCAAAATATGTTTTGATGAACTTGACCGATTTTGATCCAAAGACAGCAAAAGAAATTCCGGTCGCTGACAGATTTATCGAAGATAGATGGGTGTTATCTGAATTGAACAAAGCAATTGATGATACACGCAAGAATTTGGATAAATATTTCAATTACAATGCGCGTAGTGCGATTGACACATTTTTCTGGGAAATATTCTGTGATCAGTATTTGGAATTTATCAAAGACAGATTCTGGTCGCCTGAAAAATATAGTGCCGAATCTAAATTATCTGCACAATGGACTTTATACACAGTGTTGCGTACGATAATTGGTTTGTATGCTCCGTTTATTCCATTTGTCACCGAAGAATTGTGGCAAAAGATTTATAAAGAAACCGAAGGTGGCGAAACATTACACCTGACCACATATCCAGAAGTTAAATCTGAATACGATACCGATGTATCACAAATGCAAACGGCATTGGATATATTGAAAGCTGTTCGTGGTTTGCGTACAGAACGTAAAATTGGTAATGGTGCAAAATTAGAGAGTTTAACAATTCCATCGGATACAAATCCTGTGTTGCATGGCTTGATTAAATCTGCGGCGCGTGCTAATAATATCGTGTTAGGTGATACGATAGATTTTGTTGTTGCTGAAAATACAGAGGGAAAATAATGGAGATAACAAAACATACACAAAATATATTGGTTAAATCATACCAATGTGACAGATACGGTTATTTGCGCCCAATTATGTTAATGAATTTCTTGCAAGGCGCGGCTGCAACACATGCTGATGAATTGGGTGCTGGGCGTACATATTGCGAGGCACATAATATTGCATGGGTTGTTACGCATTATATGATTGATATTATTGAGTTGCCAAAATTCAAGGATATGGTTGTGTTGAAAACATGGCCATCTATGCATAATGGCCTGCGTTCGTATCGTGATTTCGAAATCAGAAACAAGGAAGATGGTCGTTTAATGATTCGTGCAACATCGCAATGGGTGTTGATAAATCTGAATACACGTCGTTTGTTGCGATTAAATGAAGAATTACCAGATTGGGGTAGTATTGATGAACGTGTATGGGATACAGCATTTAACAAGGCACCAAAATTTGATGCAACAAAAACACATGTTGTAAAATGTCGGTTTGATGATGTTGATGTAAATCAGCATATTAATAATGCGGTATACGCTGTTTGGGCAACAGAAACTGTAGGTTTTGAGTTCCGTAATACGCACAGATTGTCTGGTGTTGAAATTTATTTTGAACATGAAATCAGTGCCGATACACCAGAGGTTCAGATTCAAGTTAAATTAGAACCAACTGTTTCGTATCATAAAATTATGACTGGTGATACCCAACATGCAACAGTGGTGTGTCATTGGAAGGCAAATGATTAAATATAAAAAACGAGAACCTGATGAATTTTATAAAAAATAAAATTGATGCCGCGATAGACAAACGTGATTTGATAACCGCGTTGGAACAAATGCACAATGATTTAGTAAAATTGGGCGATGTTCCGGGGCCACACGGTGTTGAAATATATAATTATGCGGTAAGTTTTTTTAACATAACAACATCGTTTGCGGACAAATATATGGCGCAAAAATCGATTATTAAATTTTTGCGCGGCACGGATGCACACAGGTTAAATAATTGTATTTGGATTACCGGGGCGCGATTTGATGGATTGGTTGGTGTGCCGTCTGTGCACGCAAAGGTGGGCGACCGGGTGTCTTTGCAAAATTTGTATCTGGAAATGCCGGGTTATACTTTGACATTTGAATCGGCCGAATATTATAAAAAACACCAAGATTTCAGGGTTCAATATAAATTGACTGATTTTATCAAATTCTATCGTAACCAAATGATTGCAAGTTTATCGCGTTTAATACAATCAAACAAAAAGCCTGATAATTTTATTATTCGTCGTGCGCTGGAACAAAGACGGCAAATAATTAAATAAAAAAAACGACCAATTTTTTGGTCTTTTTTTATCATCAAAAATTTATAAAAAAATCCGCCAATTGGCGGGTTTTTTAATTCTTTGCAGAAACCGCTAAACGTTTGCGGCCGGCTGCGCGTCTGCGATTCAAAACGTCGCGTCCGCTTTTTGTTGCCATTTTTTCACGAAAACCATGTGTTTTAACACGACGGGTTTTCGATGGTTGATAAGTTCTTTTTGTTGCCATAATAAAATCCTTTTGCCACTCTATTTAACCATATGTTTTTTGAAAACGCAACCTTTTTATTAAAATTATTTAGATTTTGCCTTGGCGGGTGCCAAACCAACTTTTTCTAAAATCTCTATAATCAAAAAATAGACAAAGATTGCCACAATTAAATTGTAGAAAGGTGGAAATATTTTGTCTGACATGTTTTCGTATCCTTTGTTTTGTTATATAATAACTATAATACAAATATATGGTTTGTCAATGCTTTTTTTGGGCTTTATTTCTTGACCTTTTTATCAAAAATTTGCTATTCTAAATCTGTTAAAAATAGGGGAAAATAAAGTATGTCAGAAAACGAAATAAAAGAATTAAAAATTCCACAATCATCGCTGGAACATGAAATGCGGACATCCTTTTTGGACTATGCTATGTCTGTTATTGTAGACCGCGCTTTGCCTGATGTTCGTGACGGTTGTAAACCTGTGCATCGTCGTATTTTGTATGTTATGAACGATGTTGCACCTGCAACAAAATCAACGGTAAAGTCTGCGCGTATCGTTGGTGATGTTATGGGTAAATACCATCCACATGGCGATAGTTCTATTTACGAGGCTATGGCTCGTATGGCGCAAGATTTTTCTATGGGTGAAACATTGGTCCAAGGTCAAGGTAACTTTGGTTCACGTGACGGTGATAAACCGGCAGCTATGCGTTATACCGAGGCGCGTTTATCGAAACTGGGCGCGTCATTGATGGAAGATATGGATAAAGATACCGTTGATTGGCAACCTAACTTTGACGGTACTTTGCAAGAACCAGTTGTGTTGCCAACCAAGTTCCCTAATTTCTTGGTAAACGGTGGTTCTGGTATTGCTGTTGGTATGGCAACAAATGTTCCAACATATAACTTGGGTGAAGTTTGCAACGGCATACTTGCAATTTTGGATAATCGTGATGTAACAGATGACGAACTGTTTGATATTATCCCTGGACCAGACTTCCCAACGGGTGCGGTAATTATGGGACGTGCAGGTGCATACAAAGCACATACAACTGGACGTGGTTCAATTATCGTTCGTGCAAAAACACATACTGAAAATATTCATGATCACGAGGCGATTGTTGTTGATGAGATTCCTTATCAGGTTAACAAAGCGCAAATGATTGTGAAAATTGCGGAATTGGCCAAGGATAAAAAAATCGAAGGTATTTCTGAAATTCGTGATGAATCATCCAAGGAAGGTTTGCGTATTGTTATCGAATTAAAGCGCGATGCAATTCCTGATGTTGTATTGAATCACTTATTCCAATACACAGAAATGCAAACAAATTTCCCTGTGAATATGATGGCGTTAAATCGTGGACGTCCAATGTTGTTTAATATTCGTGGCGTGTTGGATGCGTTTATTGAATTCCGCGAAGAAGTTATCCGTCGTCGTACAATATTTGATTTGAATAAGGCACGTAATCGTGCGCATACATTATTGGGTTTGTCTGTCGCGGTTGGTAATTTGGACGAAGTAATTCAGTTAATTAAAACCAGTGCGAATCCAGATGATGCACGTACTGCGTTGGTTTCACGTGGTTGGCCAGCATCAGATATTCAATCGTATATTGAATTGATTGATGATCCAAATACAGAATACAAAGACGGTATGTTCTATATGTCCGAAGATCAGGCGCGTGCAATTTTGGAATTGCAATTGCACAGATTGACAGGATTGGAACGTGATAAATTGCATGCTGATTTGGTTGAATTGGGTGCAACTATAAAAGATTTGTTAGATATTTTGGGCAGTCATGAACGTATCATCCAAATCATTCGTGATGAAACGACAATGGTTCGTGATAATTGGTCTTCGGCGCGGCGAACAGAAATTTCTGAAGCGTCCGTAGATATCGATGTCGAAGATTTAATTGCACGCGAAGATATGGTTGTAACAGTATCCAATACAGGTTATATTAAACGTGTTGCACTGGATACATATCGCGCGCAAAAACGTGGTGGCAAGGGCCGTAATGCAATGACAACCAAAGAAGATGATTATGTTGTAAATGTGTTTGTTGCAAATACTCATACACCATTATTGTTCTTCTCGTCCAAGGGGTTATGTTATAAATTAAAAACATATAAATTGCCAGAGGCCACAGCATCGGGTAAAGGTCGCCCATTAGTGAATTTGTTGCCATTGGAAAAAGATGAAACAATTACCGCTATTTTACCAGTATCTGACGAAGATGTAAAACGCGTGCAAGAATCAGGCAAGGAACATTTCTTGATGTTTGCAACTGCCAGCGGCACAGTGCGTCGTAACCGTATGGAAGATTTCGATTCAATCCGTGCAAATGGTAAGATTGCGATGAAATTAGATGATGGCGACAGTTTGATTTCTGTGTTGCCATGTAATGAAGACCAAGACGTGTTCTTGACGACATATCGTGGGCGTTGCATCCGTTTCCCTGTTTCCGAGATTCGTGTATTCGCAGGCCGTAATTCAACCGGTGTTCGTGGTTTGTCATTACAGAAAGACGATCATATTATCGGTATGGCAATGTTGAATCATGGTGAAAGTGATGCAACTGTGCGTTCTGCATATATCAAACAAAGTCGTGCTGCACGTCGTGCCGCAACTGGTATCGAAGAAGAAGCAGGTGATACAGACGAAGAAACAACAGATTTGGTGTTGACAGACGAACAAATGTCCAAGATGGCAGCAACCGAAGAATTCATTTTAACAATTTCTGAAAATGGATTCGGAAAACGTACATCTTCATATGAATATCGTACAACACATCGTGGCGGTAATGGATTTACCAATATTAAATTAGGTGGTAAAAATACCGCGGTTGCGGGTTCTTTCCCAGTTACAGATGACCAAGATATTATCATGGTAACTGATGGTGGAAAAATTATTCGTACCCCAGTTCATGATGTTCGTATCGCAGGTCGTTCAACCGCAGGTGTGACATTGTTCAGAACTGCTGAAAATGAAAAAGTTGTATCTGCAATTTCTATTGTTTCTGAAAACGAAGAAGAAGAAACTGTGGAAAATGCGGAAACACCAGCAGAACCTGTGATGGAATAATATAAAAGGGGGGACTGGCATGGATAACGAATTTTTTGTATCTATTAACGATGTCGTAAAACGGTTGTCTGTGCCTGCGCATACCTTGCGTTACTGGGAAAAGCAGTTTTCAACTGTAATTCGTCCGGTAACAGGTGCAGGGGGACGCCGTTATTATCGTCCTGAAACAATTGAAAGACTTACAACTATTCGTGATTTGTTGTATAAAAACGGATTGACGATTGCTGGGGTAAAAAAATTAATTCACGAAGGTAAATTGCCTCATTCTGCGAGTTCTTATCAGCCAACCAGTGTCGCAACACCACCAAAAGCACATGCTGCGACAGTGGTTGAAAATACAACGTCTATCAAAGATGATATTGATACGGCATTGGATTTTCTGAAGACAGCGAAACAGTTGTTAAATAATCAATAAAAAACGGGGCATTTTGCCCTGTTTTTTTATCTTGTTAACTCATTTCTTTTTTCAACCAAAGAATCGCGTTGACGTATAATGCTCTGTCTGTATTGCTCTAATGAATCTTCGGCTTTGCTCATATCAAAGAAAATTTCATTATAGTTATTTATTACACTGTCATTATGTAAATATTGTTTGCGCACAGATTCAAATTCTGGAATATTAAAATTCGGAACGTATTCTGGCATTTCGGTAAAAGTTTTTACCATCTGTGTTTTCAAAGAATCATATTTTGATGCAATTTGTGTTTGTGTTGTAGAATCAATAGCATTTGCCATATCAATATTTTGCAAAGAATCGGTTTTATTTAATTCTTCTTGTAAAGTATTTCTTTTCCATGCGCGTTTTAATAAATTTTGTTCAGTAATCAATGCCTGATTTAATTCTGGTTTTTCAAAATTCAGTACGCTTGTTTCGACAGGTTCTTCGCTATCAATATTTGTGCTGTCTGTATAGAAATTCCACGCTAATTTATTATCTAATTTTGAATTTATAGAATCAAAATCTAATAATTCCAAGAAATAAGACAAATCATTCAATGAACCATTGTTATGCAAAATACGTTCGCGTGCCATATCTTGCACAAAATCTGCAGAGTCGAATTGCGCGATGTGTTGTTGTAAAGTTGTAATGTCATTTTTAGAAAGAAAATCTGACATCTGGAAGTTTTTACCGATACGCACAGCATAATTATTAAATGCCAATAATAATAAATCTTCATTTTCCATCATGCAAATACCAACCGTATCAGCTTTTTTGTCTAAAGAATCAGCTGCATTGATATATCTAGATTGTGTGTTATGTAAATGCGCAGGCATTTTGGCAGTTCGCAAATCTTGCGTTTCTTGGATTTTTTTATCCAAAGTCGAGATTTTATTATCTAAATCATTACGTTGCGCTTTCTTTTCTTGTTCGTGACATGTAATAAAAACCAATGGCAGACACAAGCATGCCGCCAAATAAGTACGTCTTGTTTTGAAATAGTTTGTTGAGTTATTTTTGCTCATGATTTATATCTCATTTTTTATGTAGGATATATTATTACACTAAAAACTTTTTATGTCAATAAAAATCAAAAATGGTTAAAATCGCTGTTGCATAGTAAATTCGATAGTCATTTTATCATATTTGCGGGTTTTTACATTTGAATCGCGTTTAGTATAACTGAATGTCAGTGTTGGTACAAATCCCAAAATATCAAACTTATTGTTTGATAAAGAAATTGCATAACGTTGCATAAAATCGCGTTCTTTTATTTGTTTTTGGAATACGACATTGTTTTCAGATGTCATAAACCATCGTGGTTCATCATAGTTTATCCAAGAAAAATACGGTTCTAAATACACATTAAAACCCCATGGCAACTCTGTCCCGAATCCGAAAGCTCCAGAATATTGCCAGTTTGACCAAGCATCAACTTTGGCTATGTCTCTGTCAAGGCCGCCACGCAAAATAATATATTTTGTCGCATCCAAAGAATAAGATATACGTGTATTTGTTGAATAAGTTTGCCCATCCAGAATTATGCCATAATGTTCGTAATCGTCATATTTATTATCCATTATGCGCAGCGATAATCCTGCAGATAGCTTTCGTGTAAAATCGTAATTTGTATCGATTTTTCCGCCAACTGACCAATTATATCTATCCCAGCCATACCAACGACGCGCAGCAATCCCTGCCAACCAGACATCGCCATTGTTCCAAACATATCGCGGACCAGATGAGGCAGACAAATACAAATCGTCGAATCTATGCTTGTCATAAATATTGGTATAAATATTTGCATCGTTTTTCCAACGCCAATGTTCACCAAAACGGAATTCATAATTTCCGCCCAACATAAAATTATATCCCATGGCCTTTTCAGGTTTTTGATTTACGCAAACTTGGTTAGTGGGAATAATACAAAAAACACCAGAACAGACGATGTTTCCGCATACTTGATTGTTGGAACCTTGATTGATATTGTTATCGGGGGCTGCACCGAAATTAAACCAAACGTTCCAATTTTTATTTTGACGTGCAATCCAACGATAATACATCATGCGTTGTTTTACTTGTTGTGGAATATCGGCACCAGCCATAGCCAAACGCAGATGATAATCAGCACGATACCATTGTTTTTTTGCCATATAGCACAATGCTAATTCATAACGCACTTTTACTAAATCTGGTTGGTCGTCCAAAATCTTACGGTAAATTTTTATTGCTGTATCATAATCGCCTTGTCGTTGAGACATTTGAGCAATTAAATACCAACGTTCGATTTCTACAGGTAAATTGTTTGTTTTTGGCATTTGTGTTAATATATGGGTTGCTTGATCATAGTCGCCCATATCAACCAGTCGCCCAGCCAATTTGACAGCATCCAATGTAGACATAGTAACTGTTGTTGGTTTTTCTTCCTTTTTAACTTTTTTTTGTTCTTTCGCTTTCGTGTAATCTGAATAAGAAGATTCTACAACTAATGGATTATGTGTTTCTGCTAAACAAGAATTTATTCCCACAACACAAGTAAATAATACCGATGAAAATGTAATTAAATTAGGCGTTCTCATTTCCAAAATCTGTTACATATACAATAGCAATAAATTTTGTAATGGCAATAAAAAAATCTCTATATAACGCAGGGATTTTTTATTTAAAATCAATTTCTAAATTTGGAAAATTGTTATGTGTTGCGCCAGATATAATTTTTAATTTATCAGCAGGAATCCATTTTTGAGATAATTCAATTGGCACTATATTATCTTTGTCGCCGGCATAATGAATTTGTGGAACATTTGGTAAAGAATCCATATCCAATGATTTGTCTAAAATTGCATCACCAAAATATTCTGTCCAATCATGATGATTCAGAACGCCCGCAATTGTAATCCATTTTTTTATATTAATTTCTGGGTGTTGTTTTATAACCAATCCAGTTACCATTGCACCACCAGAATACCCAATTAAAACAACAGGACGTTTGCCAGCAATTTGTTTAATAGTTGCAGCTACAGAATCGATGACGGATTTAGAAAAACGACCATTTGTCCATACTGATACATCGCAATTCGAATCGTTAATAAATTGGCACGGACGCGCGATGTATGCAATATTTGCAGACGAATCATTTACAACTAAATCACGCATAAACGAATCGTGTGGTGTAGGATCCGCTGTGGGCGCACCATTTGCATAAAAAGCACGACCATCACCTTCAATATAAATGTGAATTGGCTGATTTGAATTTGAAATTTTTTGCCATGTTGCTAAATTAAATTTAGAATTTTGCATAAGATTATATTCATAATTTTCTGGCATAACAAATTGGCGTGCACAGCCACAAATTACAAGACAGAAAAGAGTAAATAAAAATTTTTTCATCAACAAAATTTTAATCTTGCATATCAAAAATAATGTTCTAACTTAAAAATATAATTCAAAGAAAGGAGAGCCCATTATGAAAAAAATCTCATCACTTTTTGTAAAAGGAATATCGATTTTGCCCGCATTGTTGGTAATGCCCGCAATGGCTTATGACCGTATTGTTCTCAATAGTGACGAACAATATGCAGACGGTTTTGTTTTGTCTGATGTGACATTTACCGGAAATGGTGCAGGAATGCAGGTCAATGGTAATGGTTCACATATCGTTTTCTTAGGAACAGCGTATTTTTCTGGTAATACTGAATATAGACAAGGCGAAGATCAAAATACAGGGCTGGGTGGAGCAATATTTGTAAATAATCCAGTTGGAATGAATCAAATCGATTTTAATGGGACAGTTGAATTTGATGGAAATCATGCGGATACTGCTGGTGGCGCTATTTATAATGAAGGTGTGATAACATTTAAAGATACGGCATCTTTTATAAATAATACATCGGCATCAGGCGGCGCAATTACTACACACCAAGGTGCAACCACAATATTTAAAAAAGCGGCTATGTTTGAAGATAATTCTACTGTTGCGTTGGCTAATAAAGGAACAACGGTGTTTGAAGATACTGCAAACTTCAAACACAATTCGGTCGCTAATGGTGGTGAAAATGGTGTCTTGAAATTCCAAAAAGGTTTAACTGTTGATGGTAGTACAAATACGGGATTAAGTAACGGTGCATTGCTTTCTGTTAGTGGTGGCGATATTACCATAAAAAATAATTCGGCAGATCGTTATTCTGGATTGTATTCGAGTTCATATCAAGAAGTACCAAATGGACCGATCCTTTCGCATGCACAAACATATCTTGGTGCAACTGTTAATGGCGATGTTGTCACTGTAGATCCGACAGTAAATTTAATATATTTCTTTAATAATACTGCAACTGGCAGTTCTGCAGGTGCTTTGGGTGTTCATGAACAAAGTGAAACAACTCAGTTATATGCAAAAAATATTAAATTTGAAGAAAACACATCGGCTGGTGATTACGGTGGTGCAATATTTAATGCTGGTGAATTAAAAATATTAGGCGACAAGAATGAGTTTGTTGAAAATGTTTCTAATAATACAAATGCAACTAAGAGTGGTGGCGGTGCGATACATAATCGAGGTATTGGTATAAACGGACATATTGCAGATTTGGTTATAGGTAAAAATACCAGCATCAATCTGTTCGAAGAAAATATATCAAAAACACATGGTGGTGCGATTGCGGCTCGTTCAGTTGATGGGGAACACCAAGATTCTAGTGTAATCATTAATGGTACGACGACATTTAATTCAAATCAGGCAACTGTGAATGGTGGTGCAATATGGAACCATGTTGCGGAAAAGAGTGGTACAACAGGAAATGCTGATTTAGTGTTTAACGGTGCGACAACATTTAATAGTAATAAATCATTAAATGGTTTAGGTGGTGCTTTGTATAATACTGGTACAACGACATTCAATGGTAATGCAACATTCAGTGGCAATACTGACAGCACCGGTGCAAATGATATTTACAATGACGGAACTGTAAATATTGCATCAGGCACAACAACAATTTGAATATTGCCTCTGGTTCAACATTAAATATTGGTACAGCATCTGTCACCCAAGGTGCAATCGATTTGGATGGAACAATGTTGGCAACATTGCGTAGTGGTGATAATGCACAAATTACAGCAGGTACATTTACTGGGGACGGTGTGTTAAAATTGTCGTTTGATAATGTTGGAACATATAAAGTATTTGGTGATGCTAACTTTGATAATATAGAAGTTGAAAATCCAATATATGATTTGTCTTGGGATAATGGCACGGTGACAACTGTTGCAAAATCTGGTGAATCGATTGCTGCTGCAAACGAAGGTATATCGACAGACACTGGTAAAATGATTTCTGCGCTTGCAAACAGTAATGATAGTACAGCCAGCCAAATGTCAGTGACAATTCAAGAATCATTGGCAAATGGTGATGCTGATTATGTTGAACACGAAGTGTCCAAGATGAATCCAGAAAAAGCACCGGTTATAACATCTGTGGCATTAAGTATTCAAAACCAAGTCTTGGCTGCGGCTGGTGAACGTATGGCGTTGCCTTTAACAGGACGCAGTGGTGGCGATATCAAGGCTGATTTGGGTGTTTGGGCCAAAGGTATGTATAACTATACAAAACACAAAGATACCTTTACTGGCAATACATGGGGTGGATCCGTTGGTATTGATACAGATTTGAACCACAGTGTGATTTTGGGTGCTGGTTATTCGTTCGGTATCACAAATGTTGATATGAATTCACATGATGCAGATATCAACAGCAATACTGTGTTTGTATATGGACAATACAGAAATTCTGATTGGTTTGTGAATGGTACAATCGCATATACAATGTCAGAATATGATTGGAACAAGACTGTGTTCGGTGTGCATACCGATCCATCATACAAAGTGAATTCTTTGTCTGAACAAATCATGGGTGGATATCATTTTGCAAATGGTATTACGCCAACACTTGGATTGCGTTATTTAGATGTTCACCAAGATGCATACAAAGATGGTATAGTAAGTGTTAATGATATCTATTCTAAATACCTGACAGGTGTTGTTGGTATGGATTTCAAAAATGCATGGGTTGCACCACACTCATCAATATTCTGGAATCCTGAATTACACCTTGCTGCAACATATGACATGATATCAGATTCAGATGTTGCGTTGGTAATGGTTCCAGGTGCGGCGGCATATACACTGGAAGCAGATAGCCTGTCGCGTTTGGGTGGTGAATTTGGTATCGGTTTAACAGCAGAATACTATTATTTAACAGTGTCATTGAACTATGATTTGAATATCCACAAAGATTTTTCATCTCAAACAGGTTCTTTGAAAGTTAAATATAAATTCTAAACCAATAAAAAGTATAAAAAAGGCCGGCAAATGCCGGTCTTTTTTTTATTGTGTTTTTATATTATTTTCTATGTTGGTTGTTAAAAGAATGAACATACATTTTTAAATCATGTGGTGTCACTATTTCTGGTCTGGACTTTCTGCTGGTGCATTGAATTTTTTTATACGCCTCAGCATATGCGCGTGCAGCAAGGTCGTAAACTTTGTAATCGCGCACCATTTGTTCTTCTATATTACGAAAATGTTTAATCATTGTTTTATCAATTTGAAATAATTCATCGTCTTGTTCGTATTGGAAATCCAAAGACTTTACTTGGGCGTGTGCCTCTAACAAACGTATATCAGCATTTCTTTTGGCTTGTGCTTTGCGTGCAATTTCACTAGATTCTGTTTCGTATTCGTGAACTAGTTGAGCCAAATTTTGTTTTTTTAACATTTTATAATCGATATTATTAGTCATATTATTTCCTTTTGATAACTTATTGCAAATAGCGGAATTTATAATAACACCATATCAACATTAGTCAACGATAAAATAATCTATGTTTTTTATTGTTTTATAGTACAATAATTATTAAAGAAGGCTTAAAAAATGATACAAAAACAATCTGAATTAACAAAACGCGCAGAAAGATTAAAATTATTGTTGGATAAAACCCAAGGCAAAAAGATGTCTGATGCGTTTTATGACGGTGTCAAATTTGCAA
This sequence comes from uncultured Pseudomonadota bacterium, assembly GCA_902774305.1. Lineage (GTDB taxonomy): Bacteria > Pseudomonadota > Alphaproteobacteria > Rs-D84 > Rs-D84 > Enterousia. The sequence goes on along the minus strand of CACYHY010000027.1, from coordinate 501 downwards.
ATAAACTGATATCAGGAAAGACAGACAATAAATATCCAGAAGAAGCCATTGATACAGTACTGGATACATTGGAAGCAATGAATGTATAATTTAATAAAAAACTCGCCATTATGGCGAGTTTTTTATTCTTTGAATAATCCAGTTTGTCTGGCAATATCCCACCAAAAGTTAGAAAATACAGGTCTTTCGTTTTTATTTTCACGCCATGGTTTAATGTAATCAGAATAATGCAATGTTACCAAGTTATGTTTCAAATCATCCAGTTCTGTTTCAGAATATATTTTAAATATGCGTGAACCATGCGATAATTGGAAATTATATTTTAATGGCAAGAACAAAATGCGCCCAACCAATGTGTGGTTTAACACATCTTGGTCTGGATTTTTGAAATCATGTTCAATTGATGCCTTAATCCATTTGTCATAAAATTTTTCTTTGCGAATTTTGTCTAAATCCATCAACAGAAAACCAGAATTTATATATTTGTCTTTTCTGGTTGGA
>CACYHY010000026.1 GCA_902774305.1 uncultured Pseudomonadota bacterium | reverse complement strand
TTTCTTCCTTTTGTTATATAATCATACTACCATCAGAGCATTTTTCACGTCAAAATGCAAGTTTTTTATTATATAACAACTAAAAAGGAATTTATTTTTTTATAAATTCAGAAACTTTTTGTAAAGCCCAGAATAAAACAACAGTTATTATCAAAAAGACAACTAATGTTATTGTGATTCCAAAACCGTCAACCAAGAATTTAGCAATACATAATAAAATTGCGCCAAATATTGTTGACACCATTGCACGTGTAGATATAACTGTTCCACGTTCTTGGGATTTTATATCATGATGAATCAGAGTGTTAAATTGCAAACCATTCAAAGATTGTATTGCTGGTCCCAAAGCAACGATTGCGCACAAAATATATACAAAGAACATATTTTGAATATTTATTGCCAATATCCCCGCGATAATACACAGTACGATAGAAAATACTGATAACACTGATGTTGTCATATTGCCAAATTTTGCACAGATTTTATGTGCATATTTGGAAAAGAAAGCACGTGACAATTGGTTTGCACCAACATAAAAACCAAACAAACTAACTGGCACAGTTGCCTGTTCCATAATTGGTTGCATAATCCATAATAACACAATAGTAAACGCGCCGAATATTGATGGAAATATAATAAAGTTTCTTAATTTTGAATTTTTCATAGTGTTCCAAGTGATACCAACTGCGTCTGCAATTGCACTTTTATGATTCACAACGCGTTTAACTTCGGTCAATTCTGGTACAAACAAGAATGCGATAATGGCAAGTGCTGCAATTCCTGTTTCAATCCACAACAGGTTATCACCCCCGACACCTGCATACAACATTCCGCCAATTAAAGTTGCGACAAAACTGGCAATATTGGCATATGTCGAAATATTACCATATTCCTTCAAGAATTCTTTTTGTTGGTTTGTGCGTTTTAATAAATCGTATGTATATGCCTCTAACGTGCCAGAAAACAGGGCAGATGCAACGCCTAACAAACCTTCGCCCAGCATAATCATCCAAAATCCATGCGCCATAGCAACTGTGGCAAATCCACCTGTTGCAACCACAGCAGCACTGATTAAGATGCGTTTACGACTCAGGCAGTCTGACATATATCCAGACGGTATTTCAAACAAAAACGCAGCAACCCTGAATAAACCTTGAATTAAAAAGAAATCGCCGACAGTAATACCCTTTTGTGTATAAATCAATACAATAACAGGTAATATCAGCAAGAAATTATGGCAAAACCACCCAAGGCGCAATAACCTAAGTCCGCGATTAACAGATGCAGATTTTTCATTTTTTGTCATATAGGTATTATACCATATCTGGGCATTATTTCATAATAAAATATGATACAATAAATTGACACGCGCGGACAAATTTTCTATAATCTGGGCATGGCTGAAACTCTTGATTTATTTACACGCACAGAACACGCGGAACTGTTAAAAAAGTTGAACGAATGGGATATCGCGTATCATCAAAATGATGCGCCAATCGTTGACGATGCAACATATGATGCCGCAAAAAAACGTGCGTTGGAATTAGAAGAAAAATTCCCGGAACTCGCAAAAAATGGTGCGTCCACGCATGTTGGTGCGGCTGTGTCGTCTAAATTCAAATCTTATCCGCATACCGTTCCGATGCTTTCTATTTCAGATGTTTTTAATGAAACCGAGGTTGCTGATTGGTTTTCAAAACTAACAAGCAAAGATTTGTTTATAGAACTGAAAATTGATGGTGTATCTTTTGCTGCACGTTATGAACATGGTGTTTTGGTGCGGGGGTTAACGCGGGGCAGTGGGGTTGCTGGCGAAGATATTACAGCGAACCTGCGTACAATTCCTGATATTCCACAAAAATTATCTGGCAATTATCCTGATGTGCTAGAGGTTCGTGGTGAAGTTTATATGTTGCGTGATGATTTTATCGCATTAAACGAACGTTCTAAAAAGCCATTTGCAAATCCGCGTAATGCGGCGGCGGGTTCTCTTCGTCAACTGGATGCGGGTATTACTGCAAAACGCAAATTATCTGCATTTGGTTATACATATGGTGATTTGTCTGCACGTGATTGGAAAACTCAAAGTGAATATTTGGAAAAATTAGAATCATGGGGATTCAAAACAACACGTGCTTGGGCACGACATGCACATTCGGTTGCAGAAATTCAGGATGTTTATAATGATATAATGGCAACACGTGCTGAGATTCCATTTGATATAGATGGACTGGTTATCAAGGTTAATGATGTTGCAACCCAAGAACGTATGGGTGCGCGTGCCAACAGTCCAAGGTGGGAGGTTGCATACAAATTCCCTGCTGCACGCGGTATAACACTTTTACGCGATATAACTATTCAGGTTGGACGCACAGGCGTGTTAACACCGGTGGCTGAACTGGAACCAATCAATATAGGTGGTGTTGTTGTATCACGCGCAACATTACACAATGCCGATGAAATTGCGCGCTTGGGTGTAAAAATTGGCGACAAAATCATTGTCCAAAGGGCAGGGGATGTTATTCCACAAATCGTTGGTGTTGCGGAATCTGGGGGTGGTACCGAATATAAATTCCCAGAAATATGTCCTGTGTGTGGTGCGGCGGTGGTTCGTGAGTCTGGTGCGGTTGCGCGTAGATGTGTAAATAGTTTAGGGTGTCCGGCGCAAAGAATTGGCGAATTGGAACATTTTGTATCTCGTCATGCGTTTGATATCGAAGGGTTGGGACCACGTCAATTAGAATTATTTATTGAACGTGGTTGGATAAAAACACCAGCGGATATATTTACACTGATATCATTACATGCAGATGCAATTAAAAATATGGATGGTTTTGGTGACAGGTCTGTGTATAATTTAGAGCAATCAATAAACAATGCGCGCAAAATAGATTTACATCGTTTCTTGTATGCTATCGGAATTCCTGATATAGGCGAAGTTACGGCGAAATTACTGGCGAAAAAGTTCGGCAATCTGGACTCGGTGCGCCACGCTACACTTGGTGAATTAAAGAATATTGACGGTGTTGGTGATATTATGGCAAACGAGATTCAATCTTTCTTTGCTGATGAACATAACCAAAAAGTTTTGGACAATTTATTACAACATATAACAGTGGTTGATGCGGTAAAATCTGATGAAACATCTGGACCACTTGCTGGCAAAAAAATTGTTTTGACAGGAACATTGGCGAATTACACACGTGACGAAATGCGTGAAATATTAGAAGGTTTGGGCGCACGTGTCCAATCATCTGTATCGCCAAAAACAGACATCGTACTGGCGGGTTCGGATGCAGGTTCTAAACTACAAAAAGCAACCGAACTGGGTATAACCATTTGGTCAGAATCTGATGCGGAAAAGTATATAAAATAAAATTCGTTGATAAAAAAATGCCCTGAAAAATCAGGGCATTTCGCTTTCAAGAAGAAACTTATTAAATGCTGTCAGCATTGACCCAGCGACCGTCTTTCAACAATCCTGGTGCCATACCTTCATTTGTACGCAATGCATTGATAACACTACGTGCCTTTGCAGCATCTAAATTGATAATACGGACTTTATACATACCACCTTCGTTTACAACAACAGCATCACCGTATGTTTTCATACGTGCCGCCATTGCAGCCGCGCTATCTTCTGCATAAAACGCCGCCAATTGAACTGTGTAATCACCTGTTGTTGCAACTGGTGCAGGTGCTGGCGCTGGTGCTGGTTCCGCAGCCACAGGCGCAGGTGCCGGTTCAACTGTTACAGATTCTTGTACTTCCATTGCATTTGATCCTGCATTAATTGTTGCATTTTTAACAGCCAAAGACTGATCGGTCATGACTTGGACCTGAACTTTTGCTTGTGAATTCATACCAATCTTTTGAGCCGCCGCAGGTGACAAATCGATAATTCTGGTATTTACAAATGGACCGCGATTATTTATACGAACAACGACAGATTCACCGTTATCCAAATTTGTAACTTTTGCGATTGTTGGCAAAGGCAATGTTTTGCTGGTCGCCAACATTTGTGAAGATTCAAAAATTTCACCGTTTGTAGTCTTTGTGCCATTTAATTCAGCAGGAATAATTCCAGCAATACCGGTTTGATTGTATCTTAAATCTTCGGATGGAATATATTGTACATCATCGACTTTGTATGCATTGCCAATATAATATTTTGGCGCAGCAGCCAACAAATACGAATCATTCAAGCCCTGTGTTTCTGTTGTCAGACTTTCTTCGGCCATAGATTCAGAACCGTAAACATTTCCTTCTTGGGAAGACATGCAACCGGTCAAAACAGCCAACAAAGCCGCTAATGATACCACTTTTTTCATTTTGCTTTCTCCTTTTAAGCGTTGTCAAAAGGGAGCCAAAAATTTTGGGAACTCCCTACATTCTCGTAATACATTCTATCATAAAAAAGGGCTGCTTTCAACTTTAATTTATAATTTTCTGTCCATGATATATGCGACAGGTAAATATAAAATTCCAAATACGGCAATTGCGATACACATTGATATCAAACCGCTAATTGGTGCAAACCATAATCCAGCACCCAATATAGTCGCCCAGATACAAAATCCGATTGTTGCGCGAATTGTGCGGGAATCCCATTGAATAAGACCTTTGCGTTTACATGCACGCGCCAACAGCAAGTTTTTAACATAACCCGACACAACAACGCCGACTGGAATTGCCAAATAGCCTAAATGATAGAACAGGGCAACATAAATAACCGTTGCCAATCCCAACGATACGATACTGGTTTTTACAGGTGTTTTAACATCTTGGCTGGCATAAAGTGTTTTGCTGTAAATCTGGCTGGTCAGCATTGCAGGTAATACCAAGCATTGAATCATAATAGCAACTGCAACAGCATGGGTGGATTCTGGTGTCCATGCGCCATATTGGAATAAATTACGAATAATTGGTTCAGCTAAAACAAACAGACCGACCATACATGGAATAATCAACATCAATGAACGGCGCATAGAAGAATTTTGTTGAATATATACACTGCGCATATTTTTTTCAGCCAACGCATTTGAAATTGACGACATTAAAACAGTTCCGACTGCCAATCCAATAATAGCAAACGGTAATTGAATAATTCTGTCTGCATAATATAACCATGATACAGCCCCAGATTGAAAACTGGCGACTAATGTTCCGACAATGATTGTTATTTGGTAAAATCCGCTGCCGACTAAACTTACACCAAAGCGTTGCAACATAGATTTAATTTTTGAGTTCCATCTTGGACGAACCAATCGCAATCCGAATTTGCCGGCACGAATGCGTCCCCACAAAATAGTACACTGGATAATTCCTGATAAAACGACAGTACCTGCCATAATGTATAAAATAGTTGTTGGTGCAAACCAAGCCGCCAAAAGCAACGCACAAATCAGCATAATATTCAACATAACAGGCATAAACGCAGCCAAGATAAATTTTGAAAAAGCATTTAATACCGCGGACAAGAAAGCCGCAGAGCAAATAAATATAACATACCAGAACATAATACGTGAAATAACCACTGTCATTTCCAGTTTGCCAGGGTCAGCTGAAAATCCAGGTGCTAAAATAGCAACAAATGCTGGCATAAAGATTTCAAATATAATCGTTAATCCCAATAGCACCACAACCAACCAAGAAAAAACATTATTTGCAAAGTTCTTGTCTTTCTTGGAATCTGCAAACATGGGAATAAATATAGCGGACAATGCACCTTCGCCCAATAAATCACGGAATAAGTTCGGTAACTTAAACGCAGCCAAGAAAATGTCAGAAAGTCTGCCGGCGCCCAATACGCGCGCAATCAGCATATCTCTCACAAAACCAAAAACGCGACTGATACCGGTCATCGCGCCTACACCCAACATATTTCGTCCCAGTTTCATAAAATATCCGCCTTTATAAAAAACTTCTTTTATTTTGAACGAATATATTATACTGTGTATGCATAAGGAAATTCAAGTATGAAAAAAATAATATTACCGATTGTTTTAGCAGGGGTCTTGGCAGGGTGTGCTGGCGAAGAAATTGAGCCAGACAAATCCATGGCTGAACTTTATGCCGAAGCATACGAAGAATTTAACGATAAAAATTATGACAAGGCTGCAGATTTGTTTTTGCAGGCTGAAACAGAACATTCAACTGATGCATTTGCCCCCGATGCGCTGGTTATGGCGGCATATTCCAGATATATGGATGATGATTTTTCTGGCGCTTTGATTGCGGCTGACCGTTTTATGCGTTTTCATCCCGGCCACCAAGATGCCCCATACATTATGTACCTGCGCGGAATGTGTTATTATCGTCAGGTAAGTGATGTTCGTCGTGAACCCGGTATGTCTGTATATGCTTTGCAACAGTTCGAGGCATTAAAAGAACGTTTCCCAAACAGTGAATATGCAAAAAATGCCGAAAACAAAATCAATATCTTGAAAAATTACATAGCAGGCAAGGTTATGTATGCTGCGCGAACCGACATGAAACGTGAAAATTGGACTTCTGCGATTACGCGTTTGCAATCTGTTGTAACCACAGCCCAAGAAACCGTCATGACACCCGAGGCTATGTACAGGTTGAACCAATGTTATACAGCAATCGGTTTGCCAGAGCAGGCCGCAGGCTATGCCGATATGTTGTGTAAGAATTTTCCAGATAACGAATGGACAAAAAGGCTGACTAAATAATAAAATAAAAATCCGCAACTTTGCGGATTTTTTATTTATTTTTTTTGCAATAACCTTGGGATTGCTTTTGTGCATTTAATGCCAATGTGTATCCATCTTTACAAGTTTTTGCGACACAATGTTTTTTGTTATCATACCAACCCTCAGCAGCATTTTTTGTGTGCTGTGATGCCGCGAAATCTTCTTCGGTACATGGTGTATGACGCTTTTTATCTTTGTTTTCTACTTTACAAGTAGCCTTTTCCGCATCCCACACCATATATTCGCCTTCACATTGCTGTAGTTCCGACTGGTTCGTATGTTCTGCATCCAACCAATCTTTTTGCACGCAATAGTTTTTAGGTTCTGAATCTTCCAAAGTTTCAGTATATATCACACGATTTTCGTATTCTTCACAACTTTTTGTATGTTCTGCAATAAACATCTTTACTTTTTCTACAGTTTCGCAGGCATCTTTTTCTTCATCTTTTATTTCACTGTAATCCCTATTGCTATCACCATACAACCATACTTTCCGTGACCCATTGCTATCAGCATTCCAACAGCCCCAATCCCACATTGGCGACAAAGATGCGGCTTCATCATTGCTCAAAGCATACAATACACTGTTGTTCGCCACAGGCAGTACTAACCTTTGACACCCACCAATAAACACGCCATCAAACAAATCTTCCCTTTGGATATAATCCAAACATTCTTTCAACTTTGCTTCTTGACTTTCAGAAACATTATCATTTTTAGATGCACCATCATTTTCAGATGTTTCATCTGTTGGTTTAACATTGGTTGGTCCAGATGTCACCTTATTTGTAACACTATTGACAACATTATTTAAATCGTCTTTTTTACTTTTTTTATCACCATTTATCAACATGTTTCCAACAATACCGCCAACAACACCAGCGCCAGCGGCGATTGCACCAGCTTTTACTCTGGTTGCCGATGTATTTTTTTGTTCTGCCAATTTATTCGCATCTTTTTCATTGCCCTTGGATGCACGATAAAGTGATGCATATGTTCCGTTTTCTATACCTTTACCAACATCATCATATAAACCCATATTTGCTTTATCCAAAATAACTTCGGATTCTATACCGGCCTTCATTCCCAACGCCGCTTTGCGTTCTTTCAAATCAGCCGCTAAATCAACATACTGTTGATACAGACTTGTTAATTGGTTCGCGCCAGCCAATTCAATACCAGATGTTCCCCCAGAATAAGTTTTTCCGCCTGCGGTGCATTGGAAAGTTGCCAGGTATGCCTGCATATCACGTTCAGCCGCCGCATCCGCAGATTGTTCCGCCAACCCCTGTGCCAACTGCATGCCACCAATTCCAGTCGCCGCCATGGTCAGCCCACCCAGCATTCTGTTTTTTAATGATTTTTCATTTTCGCGGGCATCTTTGTATGCTTTTTGTAATTTGATAATTTCTGTTTCGATTTTTTTAATTTCTTTAATATCTTCACTATTAATATTGTTTTGGGCTAATATATTGTTTATTTGTTCTTTTTTACCTTGTATTTCTTGTTGATTAGTATTTTGTCCGGTACCGCTATTCAGTACAGCAGCCACACCATTAGAGATATTATTACCGTCCAATATATTTGGTGCCGTATTGGTTGATACATCATCGTCGCCAGACTCTGTTAGGGTAGTCTGATTATCCCCACTTGCATCACCAGAAACTGTGGTTGTGGCATCATCACCTGAATTTTCATCTGTGCTTGTGGTTTCTGTTTGTGGGGTTTTTATTTCGCCTGATACAGCGACTGCATCCGCAGCTGTATTTGAAGTATTATCTGCAATATACACGGTAATATCCCAAGCGTCCGTCCAGCAAGAGAAATGGATTTCTTCTGCTTTTTGTAGCATTTCTATTTGTGCCGCATCCAACTTTTCACCATTAACAGAGACCAAGTCTCTCATATGCGGAGTATTCTTTTTATAATTCTCCTTTCTTACATCTAAATATGGATCGTTATGCGACACACATTCATAATAGCCATCAGCATCTTGAGCGCGGTAATAAATACTAGATAATTGCAAACTGGTATCATAATCTTGATGTTCCATTTTACCGGTATTTGATACTGTAATCTTTCCATGCAGAACTTCAGTGGTCCCCAAACTTACACCCGATAAAGATTTCCCATTTGCAAATGTTAAAGTACATTCAGAGTTTTCCGAATCTTCAGGTAGTTCATAATCAGCAGGTATACCCTCGGCAATGGTGCTAATTTCTGGTTTATTATGAAATTTAAAAATATATGTTCCGTTTCCTCTACACTTAAAATCAATGAAATTGTGATTCTGATCTTTTAAGTGTTTTTTTTCTTCATTCGTAATTTTTTTCCCATCAACAGAAATCAAATCGCGCAGATTTGGTGTAGAAGGATCATAGGCGTCATCACCCTTGCGTGATGACATCAATGTATCTTCATTAGAATTCCAATAAGAAACATAAGAATTTAATCCTAAAAAAGCATCATTCACTTTTTTGATTGTTTTACCAGATGCAAATTTTAATGTACATTCAGCCCAATAATCTGGTTCGGTCGCACACACGGGCGCAGTAAACACCGCACAAAACGCGCCAATCAAAATCTTGCGAAAATGTGTCATAAAACTTATCCCATCCTTATGACACTAATTATATCATAAAACCATATATTAAATTAATAAAAAAATGCCCAAATGGGCATTTTTTATCTTTCCAGAGCTTTTAATTGTTTTGCTCTTAAATTTGCCAATTCTTCCTTTGAAAACAAAAATTTTTCAGGAATTGCTTTGTGCGGGATGCCCGCCTCATCAAACATATCAAAAGAAATACCTAATTCATCACGCCATCCCGAGATATTCTTTTTAGTTGGGTCTAAATCGATGTATAAAATTTCGCGGATGCCAGCCTGAACAATCATTTTTGCACAATTTGGGCAAGGGGGTTGGGTTACATACAAAATTCCGTCTTCGATTTTTGCACCATTACGTCCAGCATTTATGATAGCATTTGCTTCGCCATGAACAACGCGCGGATATTTTTGTGTCCGGTCATTTAATCTTTCCGGGGTATCGGCAATACCACGTGGAAAACCGTTATATCCTTCGGATACCACAACCCTTTGAGGTGAAACAATTATGCATCCAATTTTGGTGCTGGGATCTTTGGATCGTGTTGACATCAATTGAGCTTGTTGCATAAAAAATATATTCCAATCATCTGTAAAAGTGAAAGATTTTGCCATTTATTACTTCCTTTGCGTAAAATCTCTCGTCCCTCGATAAGCCAATATTGGCATAAAATATTATTTTTGCAAGGTTTTTTATTGCCTTTTGAAAATGGTGTGCTATGGTTTTTTGTATGACAAAGACATATTCTGGATTTATTGCAATTAT
>CACYHY010000025.1 GCA_902774305.1 uncultured Pseudomonadota bacterium | reverse complement strand
TATATTCATTTATTAATCCTTTTTGTTATTCAATCGCAGTTGCCCACATGCAGAACCGATATCGGTTCCTCTCTCTCGTCTGATGCGACAATGTATACCGTTTTTAATTAAAATATCTTGGAAACGATGCACTGCATTACCCGATGGTGATGCAAAATCGCGTTCATCCACAGCATTCCATGGAATTAAATTCACCATACAATTTTTACCAGCCAATAACTTTGATAATTGCTCGGCATATTCAGGTGTGCAGTTATATAATACCGTTTCGCCATTTTCGTCTTTTTTGCCTAACAAAATATATTCAATCATTAATTGGCGATTGTGCAGTTTTGTAAATTCATCAGCCGCCTGTAACACTTCTGCAATTTTATACTTATTATTTATAGGCATAATTGTTGAACGCAATTCATCCACTGGCGCATGCAGTGAAATTGCCAAATTTATCGGCCTGCCCCATTTTATTAAATCGTAAATTCCCGGAACAATACCGCATGTGGATACAGTAATTCTGCGCCAACCTATGTTCATATCTTTATTTGCACGTTCGATAAAACCGATAACATTTTCTGTGTTTTGTAATGGTTCACCTGTACCCATAACAACGATATGTGACACATCATTGTTATTAGGGTCGCCATTTGCATGAATTTGTTTGTCATCGCTTAATGCAGAACGCAATTCCCATTGCGCAACTAAAATTTGGGAATAAATTTCATCCACAGTTAAATTGCGTTTTAACCCGAGAAGAGTGCTGGCACAGAATTTACATCCCATTGCACAGCCCGCCTGTGAACTGACGCATACAGAATTACCATATGTTGTACGCATCAAAACGCATTCGATTTGTTCACAGTCATTTAATTCTAATAAAAATTTGGTTGTCTCGCCATCCGATGATTGCAATTTTTTAACAATTTTAACAGGCAATGTCTGTGCCACCGTATCCAACTTTTCGCGCAATGTATTTGGAATATTTTTCATCACACTAAAATCTGGTGCGCCACGTGATAACCAATCACGAATCTGGGCAGCACGGAATTTAGGTTCGCCTAAATCCATAATGAATTTTTGCAATTCTACATCTGTCAAAGAAGATAAAACGGTCTTCATAATTTATATCTTTCGTCCTTGATAACCACCACAGCCTTGCGGCGTAATTGTTTTAGTTGTTGGTCAGCCATAAACATAGCCTGTTTATATTCTGCATTTTGTTTGATAATCTTGTCCAATTTTCCGTATTCTTTTGTGTTTTTAGTATTGCATACCAAAAATACCGAAGAATTGACCGGTTTTGACCAAGTTAGTAAAGGTAGGTCAGAAACCGTTTCACGAATTTCTTGCGATAATTCGTATTGTAATGCTGTGAACTTTTGTGGCGCACCACCAAAGTTTTCAGCCATACGCATTGCATCATCACAGTTTTTTGGTTTTTCCAATTTTTCAATTATATAGTCTGGAACATCAACCAATCGAACCAAAGTCATTTCAATAGGTAATCCTTTTTCTTTTGCTAATTGAGATTTTTCAGCGGCAATATCAGAATCACTTATTTCAACCATTGGTAAAACAGTTCGTGCCACAATAATTTGCCATGCTATATGTGCGCGCATAGCATCCCTTGCAACACTTTTTTCGTTTTCAGATAATTGTGGTAACCCCATTTGTTTTAATTCTTTATCAACATCTTTATCAGTTGGGTTTATACCAAAATTCGCAGCGTAATTTAATTTAACCGTATCATCAATTATGTTTTGTAGAGCAACACGGCGGTTGTCCGTAGAAATTTTGCCTTGATATGACATCAGTTTTGTGCGTGCTGTAATATCTGCATCTGTAACAGTTTTACCGTTTATTGTTGCAACAACAGTTGTCGCATATGCCGGCATACAAAATAAAACCAATAAAGCAAAAATATATTTTTTCATAATTTCCCTTCCTTAGTAATCTAATCCAAATCTAAATTGGAAAGTTGTATTTCCTGAATAACCTGGACGTATAGAATAATCCTTACGATACGTCAAAGACAAGAAATAACATGGATGTTTATAATACAATCCACCAGAATGTCTTTGGAATTGTCCATAAGTATTATTGTAAATTGCATTAAAATTCAAAGACAGGCGGTCTGTCAACTGGATTCCAAGCCCACCAGATATTTCATTAACATCTTGACCCAAGAACAATTCATCTAATTGTTCTGACCAAATATGACCAATATAAATATAATTTCGGCCAGTTCCAAATCTGGTATCTGTTTCAATGTGACGCAATGTAAGCGAATCCCTATCTAATCTAAATCTGGATGTTAAATTGAATAATCCGCCTGTGTTTACCCCAATTCGTCCAACATAGTCTGATGCGCCTTTATGGAATCCGCTGTTGGGATCTGTTTCTGCACGTTGTGTGAAATCATAACTTTGTCCAAAGAATATTTCGCCAGATTGCCCTGAATCACTGTATATAGCCCAACGTGCACCATAATCTGCAAAAGTGCCATTTTCCCACAAATCATACCCAGAAAAACGGTTGTTAGAAAATAAAGTTACATCAGATAACAAAGCACCAGCAGAATCATTATTTAATGCGAATACTTCTTCGGCTTCGGTGTGTCGCATAACTGTTAAACGTGCACGTGGTTCGATAATCTGGGTCCATTTTGTGCCAGGTTTAAACAATGGCAATCCCCATTCAACATATCCACTGGGTAAAAATCTGTTTTTCATACCTGTAAAATCAGGCGCATCAACCACATCGTAATTTTGAAAATTATACACATCATAACGAGCGTTTATACTGGCGGTAATTCTGTTTCCACCCCACAAAGTCCAAGGGGATACAATTTGTGCGTCGCCAATCATACGTTGCATGGCTGTACTATTATGTGCATTAATAGCCAAAACATCGCCAGTAAATAGTGCGTATGTTTCTTTATAAATTGGTGTGGTTTGATAAACACCATGTATGTTTGGCAATATGTCACCATCTGCAGCAGCTTCATTCCGGTTTGTTTCACGCAATTCTTGGAATATATGTGTGTCAGCCACAACATAACCAGATTGACCAAACAATTCTACTTTTGCCCCAGAATCCAAATATGGTTGATTGTCGTAAAAACCGTACTTTTGTAAATAAGTTTCATCAGAAACGCGTTCTATAGCAACAGTTGCACGTGCATATTCGCCCATCTCTATAACATCGTTATTAAATATATGCCAACGATTTTCGCCTTCTTTATTATGAGTAAACGAAGCATTTGTCCTGAATTCAGAATGTTCTGCATTTAACCTATGTTCTAACTGTATTAACGGATTTTCCTTTGTTAAATAAGATAATGTAACAGTTGCATCATGATAATCTGAAAAATTTATATAAATAGGTATATTTATCTGTGTTCCCATTTTGTTTGTTGAACTTAAATCAGGCATTAATAAACCGCTACGATATTTAACAGATGGATCTGGCATTTCGTAATATGGAAACCAGAAAACAGGCAATTCATATAACCATAATATTGGACTATAGAAATATAAATCACGTTGTTCTGCATCGTGTTTAATAGTATATGCTGATATTTCCCATGCATTTCCATATGAATCGCAACCATCGCATGCAGTGAACATGGCATGTTCTGCAATTGTTATATTGCCATCACGTGATACAGATTTTGCTTTGATATAAATATGGTTGCCCAACCATAATTCAACATCTTTGCCGTCTATTTTGGCACCTTTATCAGCAAAACTGGAATTAGTAAGTTTTAATGTTTGTCCGGATTGATTTGTAATAGTTGTTTGTCCCTGTGTTTCAAGTTTAGAACTTTTGACATTGTATTCAATTTTATCCGCAGTGATAGTTTTAGGTCCATCTAAATCGATAGATTCTGGCAATGCATAGGCACACACACTATACAATATACATAACGATGAAAAAGCCAATATATTTACTTTTTGCATAATACCACCAAAGACAAACATAATACCGCAATTATCCCTGCTGCCAAGATATAAAAATCATACCAAGAATCTAACATATTTGCTGAAGTCATAAATAATGTCATAACAATCGCCATGGATAAAACTGCTAATGCAGGTGAAAAACTGGCCCTGCGGCGCAATAACGAAGTTTTTAACAATATAGTTGTACAAATAATTGCCAAAATTAAATTCATAAACGGCATTAAAACACGATTACTTAATTCATTCATAACAGTTTTTCGGTGCTTTGGTTGTAAATCTTGGCTGTTAGCATATTGTATTAAATCACCAGATGATATTCTGCGCACGCGGAAAGATGACGAGTTTTCTTTTGTTGCAACATTTAAATCCATATCAAATGTGTCAAATGTTCCTGTGACAATGGATTTTCCTTTGGCTTGCAAAGAACCGTTTTCCATAACAATAGATAAGCCGCGTGGTGTTGTTACCAATTTACCAGTTTCGGCAAAAATAACCATTTCTGTTTTTGGATTACGTGTATCAGACAGCATAACTTGGGCCATATCATGTCCAGATACCTTATCTACATAAACAACCAGTCCATCAGAAATATTGGTAAAAGCAGATTCTTGTAATTTCAAATGTGCTAACCCGTAACGTAAATTCCATTGCGTGTCGTAAAAATAATTCTGGCTAAGTGGAACAATCCATAAATTCAAAACTAAATTCAATATAGTTAAAATACCTGCAAAACGAATAGCTGGTGTTGCCAGTTGGCTCGGTGACAGTCCTGATGCCATCATAACGCTGGCTTCATTATCAGAAATAGTTTTATTATACACAAAAATGATTGCGATAAAAGTAACAAACGGAACAATAATAGAAACAATAAACGGAATCAGTAATGCGGTAAGGCCGATAAAACTGCCAAAATCAACACCATAATTTAACAGAAACTTCATCATAGACATAATTTGCATTGTCCAAGCCAGTCCCGTTAAAATCAGCAATAGCATAATAAATATTGCCACCAACTGTTTTGAAAAATATTTGTTTATAATCCTCATAATCCACAGTATATAGCCCAAAAGTCAAACCGTCAAATATATTTATAAGTATGTTTATTATTTTCTTGCAATTTGGAAAAACAATGTCATAATACAAGTGTTCTTAAAAAAATAAGTTTTTTAAGGGCGGGGCCTAAAAACCCCGCCCTTTTGATAAAAATAACATAAAAACAGGAGTAAAAAATGGCGTTCGTTTCTATGCCTCGTCAGGATTTGTTGGAAGGTATCAAGGCTTTAGCCGAAGAAAAAAACATTGATAAAGAGATTGTTTTTGAATCTTTGGAAATTGCTATTGCTAAAATTGCAAAACATAAATACGGCGAAGAGTTTAATATTACTGCATCTATTGACCGTAAAAATGGTGCAATTCATACACAACGTTTGTTCGAAGTTATTGAATCACCCGAGGCAAAAGGTGAAGATTATGATCCAAACACAATGTTGACAGTGGCTCAGGCAAAAAAATACGCCGAAAATCCTGTTGTTGGTGACGTTGTTTCTGACCCATTGCCAGAACCTGAATTTGGTCGTGTTGCATTTCAAACAGCGCGTCAAATTATGATTGGTCGTGTGCGTGATGCTGAAAAAGGTCATCAGTACGAAGAGTTCAAAGACGAGGTTGGCACAATTGTTAATGGTGTTGTGAAACGTTTGGAATTTGGAAATGTGTTTGTCGATATCAATGGTAAAGCCGAAGGTTATATTAAAAATACAGAACTTATTCCTGGGGAACGCTTGGGCGTTGGGGATCGTGTTCGTGCATTGATTATGGACGTTGAACGTTCAAATACAGGCCCCCAAATCTTTTTAACACGTACACATCCTATGTTTATGGAAAAATTATTTGTCCAAGAAGTGCCAGAAATTTACGAAGGTATCATCAAAATTAAATCTGTATCACGTGCGCCTGGGTCACATGCAAAAATTGCAGTAGAAACCCAAGATCCATCTGTGGACGCGGTTGGTATGACTGTTGGTATCAAAGGAACACGTATTCAACCTGTGATAAATGAATGTCATGGTGAAAAAATTGATGTTATTTTGTATTCCGAAGATCCTGCTGTATTTATCGTAAATGCAATGCAGCCTGCAAAAGTTGCTAAAATTATTATCGATGAAGATAAACACAAAGCAGCGGTTGTTGTAAACCCAGATCAACAATCTTTGGCAATTGGTCGTCGCGGACAAAATGTTCGTTTGGCTTCTCAATTAACAGGTTGGGATATTGATGTGTTAAGCGAAGAAGAAGAACAAGAACGCCGCGCCAAAGAGACCAAAGAAAAGACAGAATTGTTTATCCATGGATTGGATGTTGATGAAATGATTGCTCAAATCTTGATTAACGAAGGTTTCCGTACAATCGAAGAAATCGCATTTGTGGATATCAAAGAATTAGAATCTATTGAAAGTTTCAATAGCGAATTAGCATCTGAATTACAAAAACGTGCCAAAGAATATTTGGGCAAACAAGAACAAGATTATCTGGAAAAAGGTCATGCAATGGGTATGACGGATGATTTGTTGAATTTCACGTTTGTGCAACGTCCTGTTATAATGAAATTAGGTGAAGCCGGAATCAAAACTTTGAACGATTTAGCAGATTTGGCATCTGACGAATTGGTTGAAATTTTGGGCGAAGATACAATGTCTTTGCACTTGGCTGGTCGTGTAATTATGAAGGCACGTGAATTAGCTTACGATATCAAGGAAGAAGATTAATCTTTTAATATAAAGGAACAAAATTAATGGCAACATTAACTCTTGGAAAATCTGTAACATTAGATGCTGTGCAAAGCAAGAAAGGCGATGCTGTTTTCGTTGAACGTCGTCGCCGTATTGTTGCCCCAGGCAGCAATGAATTGCGTGATGAGCCAGCAAAACCTGTTGTCCAACACAGTGCGGCTGATGAAAAATTGCGTGCAGTGTTAGAGGCTGCGCGTGCACGTGAAGAAGAGCAGAAAAAACGTCAGGCTGCCGAGGCTGCGGCAAATGCCGCGCGTGAGGCTGAAATTGCGCGTGAGGCTGCTGAATACGAACAGGTTAAAAACCAGTTAAATGCGCGTGATGCTGAACTATCTAATGAAACAGAAACAGAGCAAATTGAAAATGTAGTTACCCCAGAACGCGGAACTAAAAAACAGCAATTTGCAAATCATCAAAAATCTAATCGTAATAATAATGATGATGAAGATTCTGGCCCAAAAAATAATAACAAATCTTTCAAGAAAGATTTTAAGAAAGCCGGGAAAATTTCTATTCATGATATTGTTATGAGTGACGATGATGACGATGATGAAATAGAATTGCGTGGGGCTAATCGTCGCCGCAGTGAAGCGTCGTTAAAACGTTTTCGCGAAAAGGCACGTGCTGTATTTTCTGCACCACAAAAAGTTGCCCACGAAGTAACATTGGGTGAAACAATTACTGTCAAAGATTTAGCAAATGCGCTGGCTGAAAAAGTTGGTAATGTTATTAAAAAATTGATGGAAATGGGTATGATGGTATCTGTTAACCAATCAATTGATGCAGATACCGCAGAACTGATTGCTGGTGAATTTGGTGCGACTGTAAAACGTGTTGTTGTTAAACCATATGCTGACCAATTGGAACGTATGCCAAATCCAGAAAATTTGACACCACGCGCACCAATTGTAACGGTTGTGGGACATGTTGATCATGGTAAAACATCACTTTTGGATGCTTTCCGTAATGCAAATGTTGCCGCAGGCGAAGCGGGTGGAATTACACAGCATATTTCGTCATATGAAGTAAAAACAGCATCCGGTGCAGTGATTACTTTCTTGGATACCCCAGGACACGAAACATTTACTGCTATGCGTGCACGTGGTGCGCAAATGGCAGATATAGTTGTTTTGGTCGTTGCGGCAAATGATTCAATTATGCCACAAACAATAGAGGCTATAAACCATATTCGTGCTGCCAAGGTGCCATTTATTGTTGCAATCAACAAATGCGATTTGCCCGAGGCTAATCCAGAAAAAGTTAAAATTGACTTACTTCAACAAGAAGTCCAGGTGGAATCTATGGGCGGTGATGTTCAATGTGTTGAAATTTCTGCTAAGAAAAGAACTAATTTGGATAAATTGGAAGAAGCAATTTTATTACAAGCGGCCATGATGGACTTAAAGGCGGATGCCGATATGCCTGCAGTTGCCAATGTTGTTGAGGCAAAAATGGAACGCGGACTTGGTGCTGTTGCAACAATGATAATTCGCCAAGGAACATTAAAAATTGGCGATGTATTCGTTGTTGGTGAAACATTTGGTCGTGTTCGTGGTTTGATAAATTCATTTGGCGAAAGGGTGAAATCTGTGCGTCCTGGTCAACCAGTAATGGTTTTAGGATTAGATGCAGTACCAGCTGCCGGTGATGAATTACGCGTTATGGAAACCGAAGCTCAAACTCGTGAGGTTGCAGCATATCGTGTACAACAGGCCAAAGACAAAGCAAATGCTGTTAAACGTTCATCGCTGCAGGATTTGTTTGCTGCGCGTGATGAATCCAAGAAATTAACATTACCTGTTATTTTGCGTGCTGATGTGCAAGGTTCAGTTGAAGCAATTACAGATATGTTAAAGGGTATAAACACTGATAAAGTCGCAGTTGATTTGTTGTCTGCGGGTGTTGGTCAAATTACCGAAGGTGATATCAGATTAGCAACTGCATCTGGCGCGGTTATTATCGCATTTAATGTTCGTGCTGATAGCGTTGTTCGTGATATGGCACGCAATAACGGTGTTGATATTCGTTATCATAGCGTTGTATATCGTATTACTGACGAAATTAAAGAAATTTTGTCAGGTAAATTGGCACCAGAACGTCGTGAAAACTTCATTGGTTATGCCGATGTTATCGCGTTGTTTACCGTTGGCAAAGGTATTCGTGTTGCGGGTTGTCGTATGACCGAAGGAACTATCAAGAAAGATGCCTTTGTTCGTTTGCTTCGTGATAATGTCGTTATCTATGACGGCAAGATTGGTGAATTGCGCCGTGAGAAAAACGAAGTCAAAGAAGTATCAAACGGTGTTGAATTTGGTATGAGTTTTGATAAGTATAACGACCTGAAAGAAGGCGACCGCGTTGAATGTTACGAGGTCCAAGAGGTTCGGGCGGAATTATAACAAATGTTATGTATATATAATAAAAAAAGCCGGTGTTTACCGGCTTTTTTTATTGAATTTAACTATTTTTTCTTTTTCTGAATTCATCCAGTGATACCACCCTGCCCTCGTCTGGAACTGAATTTTTATTTTCATCCAAAGGCAATTCCATATCATTGTCCGCAGATTCTGTTTGGTTTTTGGGGTGGAATGTCAAAATAAAATCAACCGATGGATCCTTGAATTCAACCAAAGCAGAAAATGGAACTCGAATAAAAAATGGACGGCCATCAAAAGTTAATTGAACACCAAATTCTTTATCAGACACATGTAAATTATTATAAGAATACTGCAATACAATTGTCATAATATCAGGATATCGCATGCGTAAAAAATCTGGTAATACAACCCCAGGGTCACGTGTTTTAAATGTTATAAAAAAATGTGCACCATCACCAAGACCGTTTATTTGGGCATAAATCAATGCATCTTTGACCACTGATTTCAAAGCGTTATCTAATAAAAGTTGATAATCAATTCTCGCCATTGTTTTCTTCTTTCGGATATAGTATAGAACGAATTTCGCCATTATGGCAAGTGACAATTATTGCATTTGGAACATCAATAAAAGAATTTTTATCTAATCCTGTTGCCCAAACTTGCGTATGGTTTTCATTTAATGCACCGAAAATTTGGGCGCGTGCGTTTTTGTCTAAATGTGCCGCGGCTTCGTCAAACAGTACAATGCAATTATGTTTTGTTTTTGTGTGCAGTAAATTTGTGTGCGCCAATATTAAATCAAACAGTGCAGATTTTTGTTGTCCTGTACTGGTTAATCTGACAGGCAGATTTAATTCGTTGTTAAACATTCCAAAATCAGATTTATGTGGGCCGTTTAACACCATTTTATCGCCAACTAATTCGCGATTTTGTGATAAATATTCACGATATTTGCGTTCTGCCACAGCGGCAGGATCGCCAGAAATAATCATTTTTTCAATAATTCCATCAACAGAAACACTAAAACGGTTCAGAAAATAATTTATTTCACCAGCATATTGAACACGTGTTGCGGCAACAGCCACCGCAACCGCAGCCAGCTGATTATCCAAAGCATCCAGCCATTTAGAATCTGCACCACTTTTCAAAGCAAATGCACGTTCGGATAATAATTTAGAAAGTTTTGCTGTGCGGCCACTGTGGTTTGCATCAAAATTACTGGCCAGTCTATCGAAAAAGGCACGTCTTTCAGCGGCAGAATCTACGAATAATCTGTCTTCGCGTGGTGAAATCCATACAATTCGTAATAATTTTCCTAAATCGGTCAATGTTGCAGGGTCATTATTTAACTTTGCGTGCCGATTATTATCACCAGGATTAAAGTATACACATACAGAATCATCATTGTATGTTTCGCCAAATACAGAAAAACCACCATTGCCAGTAAAACACGCGATATCTGACATATCATCACCACGCATACCTTTGTCGCCAGACAGCATAGATATAGCCTCTAAAATAGCGGTTTTGCCAGCGCCATTTTCGCCAATTATTATAATATTTTTGGCATCGTGCGTATCTATACGGGATGTTTTATGATTACGAAAATCTGTAAGAGTAAGGATTTTAATCATGATGGATTTTTGGAGGCCAGGGTCGGAATCGAACCGGCATCCAAGGATTTGCAGTCCTCTGCATAACCACTCTGCCACCTGGCCATTCACATGTGCTTGCATATTAAACAAAAAAAGATACCTTTGCAACATAAAATTTTGAAAAAAATCGTATAGTTACATAAAGCGTTTTTTATTGCGATTTTTCGTCATTTATGGTAGAATTTATCGACCCGGAGAGAGTTTTTTATGAAGAAATATTTATTGTTTTTTCTGTGTTTGCCATACGCGGCATTCGCCAAGGATGACTGTGCCACTATGCGGACGGTTCCGGATACTACATTGACATTACAACAAGTTGTTGATTTTGGCCTGTGTCGTAATCCACAAACTGCGGCGGCATATGCTTCATATCGTGCATCGCATTTTACAAAAAATGCCAAATATGCAAATTATTTACCCAAGGTGGATTTTAGTGCAGGTGCAGGTCGGGCGCATCGTGTCCACGATGATTGGGATTATTCAGGTTCGCTGTCTGCGTCATATTTAATTTTCGATTTTGGTAAGCGAGAATCAGAATTTGCAGAGGCTTTGGCGACGTATCGTGCGGCGGGTTTTGATTATGATGAAACAATACAGAATTATGTTTATTCTGTAATTGGCGCATATTACGAATTGTTGAAAGCAAATGCAGATGTAGAGGCGGCTGAAATGGCATTAAAGGCCGCCAAAACTGCAAAGGATACAGCCGATAAAAAATTCAAAGCGGGTGCCGTTGCCAAGGCTGATGTTTACAAGGCGGATACTACATTGGCATCTGCTGAATTAAAATTGGAACGTTCAAAAAATAATCGTGAAATAACCAAGGGAACTTTGTTAACCAAATTGTCTTTTCCGGCAAATCAAGAAATTACGATTGCTGATATGCCGTCCACATTTGGTTCAGATGCCGAAAGTGAAGATATTGAAAATTTAATAGATATTGCACGCAAAAAACGTCCCGATTTGTTAAAAGCAACTGCAAATAAAGATGCGGCTTGGAATCGCCGTAATACCGCCTTTCTGAAAAATTTACCTTCTGTATCTGTGAATGCAGGTGTTGGAATGGAAGCAAAATCTGTGGGCGGTTTGTTAGAACATATGTCTGAAAAAGCAACTGGTACAGTCAGATTGTCTGTGTCTATGCCGATATTTGCTGGTTTTGCAAATACATACAGTGCGCGTGCGGCTGTT
>CACYHY010000024.1 GCA_902774305.1 uncultured Pseudomonadota bacterium | reverse complement strand
TTTTTTATCTTTGTTTTTTATCAAATTCTTTCAAACGTTGTTTTCCAAGTTCGTGATATTTTACATATGTTTTTAATGGTTTTTCTGCCAATTCACTTACGCGTGCATTATAACTATTGGAATAAACGGCACCAAATCTACGTGGATTTTCTTTTGCTGCCTTGCGTGCATCAACAAAACTGCATACAGGTATCGCCCAAGAACATATAAAAGACAAAGCAAAAACACCAAGTGTCGCAGCATTTGTTAACAAGAAATTTTCTATTTTTATTACAGAACGTCTTTTCATATTTTACCTTTATATATTAAAAACATAGCACACATACCGTAAATGTCAATTTTTTATAAAAATTTGTGGAAATCCAAATAAATATATATTAAAATGCCAAGCATGAACAAAAAAACAATAATTATTATTAAATAAACCGACACTGCGCTTTGGCGGTGGCTGGGGCGCATATGCGCCTTTTTTTAATAAAAAAATTTAGAGGATAACAAATGGCATACCCAAAAACAGAACCCAAAGCAGACCTTTCAAAATTGGAACACGAAACTATGGAGTTTTGGCGTCGTGATGACACATTCCATAAATCGCTTAACAAAACAAAGTTAGGACATCCATTTTCTTTCTATGATGGTCCTCCATTTGGAAATGGATTGCCACACTGGGGACACCTTGGGGTATCTGCTGTAAAAGATATGGTTTGCCGTTATCACACTATGCGCGGTGAATATGTAGAACGCGCATTGGGTTGGGATTGTCACGGGCTTCCAGCTGAGGCTTCTGTTGAAAAAAAGCAAAAACGCAATGCCAAAGATATCGTTGCACAAGACGGTATCGCTGCATTTTGTGATTTATGTCGCGTTGATGTTATGACATATACTAATGAATGGTTGCGCTATTTGGAACGTATTGGTCGTTGGGTTGATGGTGGCGATAACTATGGATACCGCACTATGGATAAAAATTATATGGAATCTGTAATGTGGGCGATGAAGGAATTATATAAAAAAGGATTGTTATATAAAGACTTCAAAGTCAATCCATATGATTGGAAATTAGGAACTGTGTTATCTAATTCCGAAGCATCATCAGAATATCAGGATATAACTGATGATACTGTGACTGTTTGGTTTGAATTAGAAAATGGCGACAGAGCAATCGCATGGACAACAACACCATGGACTTTGCCTGCAAATTCTGCATTAGCTGTGAATAATAATATGAAATATGTTCGTATGAAACACGATGACGGCCATGTTTATGTTTTGGCAGAAAGTCGCGTCAAAGCATATGAAAAGATTTTCGCCACATCTCAAAATTTGGGAACTGTGATGGGGTCTGAATTGGTTGGTTTGCACTATACACCAATATTCCCATATTATAAAGATTTAGCAAAAGATGGTCATGGTTTATATACTATAATTTCTGGTGATTATGTATCAGACAGTGATGGTACCGGTATCGTGCATATTGCACCAGCGTATGGTGAAGACGACTATAATGTTGCCAAAGCAATCGATCCACAATTCCCAGTAATTTTGAACGTTGACGATTATGGTAATTTTGATTCAACTGTCACAGAATGGGCTGGTGAAAATATATTTGAAGCTAATCCAAAAATCATAGATTGGTTGCGTCAAAATGGAATATTGGTTCAAAAATCGCAACACAAACATAGCTATCCATTTGGTCCACGCAGTAAAGAAAAACTGATTTATCGTGCAACAGATGCATGGTATGTCGATGTTCCAAAGGTTCGTGAACGTTTGGTTGAAATAACCAAAAACGAAACAACCTGGACATCAGCCGGTAATCGTTTTATGTCATGGATTGAAAACGCGCGTCCTTGGGGGTTATCTCGTAATCGTTTCTGGGGTGTACCATTACCAATTTGGGAAAAAGACGGCGAATATAAAATCTTTGGTTCAATTGCAGAATTGGAAGAATTCTTTGGCGTAAAGATTAATGATTTGCACAGACCAACATTGGATAAATTAGAAAAAGACGGTTGGAAACGTATTACAGATGTTTTGGACTGTTGGTTTGAATCTGGGTCTATGCCATTTGCATCATTACACTATCCATTTGAAAACAAAGATTTGTTTGAGAAAACTTTCCCTGCTGATTATATTATCGAAGGTCAAGATCAAACACGTGGATGGTTTTATGTGTTGATGGTTATATCCACAGCATTATTTGATAAACCGGCATTCCGCGTTGTATCAGCAAATGGTATGATTGTTGATGAAAACAAACGCAAGTTTTCTAAATCATTACAAAACTTTGTTGACCCAACAGAACAACTGGAAACATACGGCGCAGATGCAATCAGACTCTTTATCTTGGGCAGTAATTTTATGAAGGCAGAACCTGTTGGTGTTGATAAAGAAGGTCGTGTATTTGGTGATACTATCAAAACTATTTTGACACCATTGTGGAACGCATATCACTTCTTTACATTGTATGCGAATGCTGGAAACATTACCGCAGAAATGGATAACGGTTCGTCTAATTTATTAGATAAATATATCATATCTGAATTAAACGAATTATTGCGTATAACAACCGTTGCATTGGACGAATATAAACCAGATATCGCAGTCAAAGAATTTGTTAGATTCTTGGATGTGTTGAATAACTGGTACATTCGTTTGAATCGTGAAAGATTCTGGGATGAAGATAAAACAGCATTTAATACTTTGTATTATGTGTTAGCAGAATTCTGCAAAATGTTGGCTCCATTTGCACCATTTATTTCTGAATATATCTATAAGAATTTAACTGGTGCAGAATCTGTACATTTGGAATCTTGGTCTGTGGCCAATGATATGCACCGAGATATTGTTACAGATATGCGCCGCGTACAATCAATTGTATCAGTCGGAAAACAATTGCGCGAACAATACAAATTGCGTAATCGTTTACCTTTGGCTGAATTAACAATTGCTGGTGGTAATGTTGAAAAATATGCAGATATAATTCGCGATGAATTAAATGTAAAGAAAGTTAACTTTACAAATGATATCTCGGCTGTGGCTGATTCTTTTGTGTATTTAATCACACCAAAGATTGGCGCACGTTTGGGCGGGGCTTTGAAAAATATTATACCAGCCGTCAAACAAGGCAATTACAAAATCGAAAATAATAAATTGCTGGTTGGCGAATATGCATTAAATGAAGACGAATTTGAAAATCGTTTAACTGTGAAAGATGGTGTAACAGGTGCCGCATTACCAGACAGCACTGCTGTTGTCGTATTGAATACAAATATTACACCAGAACTGGTCGTCGAAGGTTTGGCAAACGATGCATTACGCTTTATCCAAGATTCGCGTAAAGCCGCAGGTTTGGATGTATCTGACAGAATACACTTGGTATATAACGGTGATGACGATATGAAAAACGCAATATCGGCGCACAGCGAACGCGTCATGCACGATGCCTTGATTGTAGATTTGTCTGTGGGTAATGCCTCTCAATTCGAAACAGAAATCGAAGGTCATAAATTTGCAGTTCAAATCACAAAAGCATAAAGGTGGTAAAATGAATAAGAATCTTCCGCTTATTATTATTGTGCTGACTGTCTTTGTTATTATTGTAATTTTTACATTTATAACAGGTAAAGTTAATACGCATGTAAGTATCAATGGCGTTGATATAAACGAAGGCGATGTATCTGTATATGAAACAAAATACAGAACCAGTTCTACATGCACCAGTATTAACACAAAGGCAACAATTGACTGTAATTGTAATATTGTTGTTGGCAACAAACAGCACGAATATAAAAACACAATAAATGCTGTGTCTTGTGATAACAGTAGTGATTTGTGTAGCGGTTTGTGCAAAATGTTTGTTGAAGATTTAAAGAACAAATAATGATTACACCGGATATTTATTTTGAAAATGTGCCTAAAACATTGGATATGAATATCCGGTCTGAATTATATTCAATTAACGAATTTACATTTGCTGTAGCTGTTATATTGTCGGCCCAGGCAACAGATAAAAAGGTAAACGAAGTTACACCTGAATTATTCCGCGTCGCACCAACACCAAAGAAAATGCTGGAATTAGGTCTGGATGGGTTGAAACAGCATATACGCGTTATTTCTTTCTTTAATAATAAAGCAAACAATATTATTAAATTAGCAGAGATATTGGCAGACGAGCAGGGTGATAATTGGAAATTTCCAAAAAAATATCATAATCGCGATGCGTTAATGAAATTACCAGGCATTGGTCAAAAAACTGCAAATGTTATAACAAATGTTTTATGGGATGCACCAAATATTGGCGTTGATACACACGTTTTCCGCAACGCGCACCGATATGGTTGGGTGGGGGACAATGATAATACCCCAGAAAAAGTTGAAGAAAAATTGCGTAAAAAAATACCGGCAAAATATCATTCAATTGTAAATCATGTTATGGTTTTACATGGGCGATATACATGCAAAGCACTGCGGCCAAAGTGTAGCGATTGTCCTGTTCAAAAGTGGTGTAACGCCACAGATAAAAAGGAGGACCAATCATGAGATACTTTATAAGAAGAAAGAATCGAGAAACAGGAAGAGTATGGAAGGCTTTTTGTGAAGAAAAGAACGGTAAATATATTTTAAAAGCCGGCAGTATTATCAGTGATAAAGAATTGTTAAGATGTCCAAAAATGATAAAAGAAATGAGAAATGAAGCGAAAATATCTCCGGAAAGAGTTTTATTAAACGATATCGAGTTTGACACATTAAATAATGCCGCTGCATTTGTTCTTGCCACAAACGCATGGGGTGAAAGAGAG
Organism: uncultured Pseudomonadota bacterium; assembly: GCA_902774305.1. GTDB lineage: Bacteria > Pseudomonadota > Alphaproteobacteria > Rs-D84 > Rs-D84 > Enterousia. Next base: position 22,740 of record CACYHY010000024.1, on the reverse strand, counting down.
TGGAAAAAAGAATTATAAATATATAAAAATACCGGCAAATGCCGGTATTTTTTAACATTTTTATTTGTTGTCTATGCGCGCAAAATCAGATTCACTCATATTTTCAGTTGGATAAATAGTAATTGTAAATGCTACTGATTTGTTACCATTTCCCATATCAAATGAGTCAAATATTGTAACATCACCAATACGCGAATCCGCACTGCGTGCTGTTGCAATAAATCTTTCCGCCGGGAATTTGGATTCAGTTACAAATGCAAAATCACGTGTGATTGGTTGAAAATCAGTGATTGGTGTTTTTGCAAATTTTGGTGCATTTGGTAACACTTTGATATCATCAACAATCGTGATAACAGTTGGAACCTTGATATGCAATTTATGTGCAACCGATGGGTGTAATTCACCAAATTCAGCAATCTTGCGTGGACCTTGGACAATACGACCATATTTATATGGATGTGCCCAGGCTGGCGCATTATCTGTTTCAATCGTATATTTTTGATTTCCAATTAAAGCCAAAATATCAGATTTGACATCAAATACATCGACATTACGACCGCGTTTCATCCAATGTTTTTGTTCGGTAACCCCTGAACGCACAATACAAACTTGGGTATGTTCGTTACCTGGCATATCACCATCAAAAACCGTTCCTAATTCGAATATTGCAACATCTGGGAATCCACGTTTGATATTTTGTGATAACGCAATTAATTGATTCCCCAACAAACAATTACGCATACAATCAAAATCAACAGTAATTGGATTGGATACTTTGATAACAGGTTTATCTGTTAACAAAGATTCAATTTTGGAATTACCAAAACCAAATGATATATTTTCATTTAATCCTAAGCCTGCCAAACGGCGTTTTAATCCCATGCATGCCTTTTGCTCTATTTTATCAGAATTATCCGTACGGCCTGTTTCAACAACACCATTTAATCCAACTTTGTCATATCCATAAATACGGATTAAATCAGAAACGATGTTTTCTGGTGCCGTCATATCAACACGCGCGCTGCGTGGTGTAATTGTCCAAATACCACCTTTGCCTTCGCTGACACCAAATTGCAAAGAATCTAAAATTTCGCGCTGTTTTTGTGGTGTCATTTGAACACCTGTTCTTTGTGCACAAAATGCTGGGTTATATGCAATTTTATTTGGTGAAAATTCTGTACGACCTGCATTACACACAGTCACAATTTCACCGCCACACGCATCCATAATCAACTGTGCCGCAATGCTTAATGCCGGACCAGATGCGTTTGGATCAATTCCGCGTTCATATCTGTATGATGCGTCTGTGGATAATCCTAGTCTTTTTGCTGTCTTGCGAATTCCAACAGGTTCAAAATATGCTGATTCCAAAATAATATTTTTTGTATCGTCTGTTGTCATGGCTCTGTCGCCACCAACAATTCCAGCCAAAGCCAATACACCATCTAAATCCGCAATAACCAAATCTTTATCGGTTAATTCATATTCATTACCGAATAAATCAGTGAACTTTTCACCGTTTTGTGCTGTGCGAACTATGATAGAACCCTTAATTTTATCAGCATCAAAACAATGCAAAGGTTGTGACATATCATAACAAATGTAATTTGTTGCATCAACGCATGCATTCTTTGGATTTATGCCAGCAGACAATAATCTGTTTGCAACTTTATCAGCCGATTTTGCATTTTTAATTCCATGAATTTCAGCCATACGATATGTTGGACATCTATCCGACATAATTTTAACTTCGCGACCGCCTTTCTTTTCAGCCAAAGTAGCCGGTGTTTCGGCAATATATTTTCCCGCACCACATGCCGCCAAATCCAACGCAATACCACGCACAGCCAAATAATCTGGACGATTTGGTGTGATACCGGTATCAAATATAGCACTGACATTTACACCAGGAATTACAGAACCGATTTTTGTATCTTCTGGCAATTCCATAATTCCATCATCATCAGAACCAATTCCTAATTCGTGTTCACTGCACATCATACCGTCACTTAACACGCCACGCAATTTTCCGGATTTAATTTCCATTCCACCAACATTACACCCAGGACGCGCCAGCGCAGATATTAAACCTTCGCGGGCATTAGGCGCACCACATACAACCTGACGCAATTTACCAGTGCCATCATCAACCTTTAAAATATGCAAATGATCGCTGTTTTCCATTGGTTTGCATTCAACGATTTTTGCAGCAATAGGCGGAATTGGTAAAATAAAATCTTCAACCTCTAATCCGGTGCGATTCAAGGTTTCTTCTATTTGTTCAGGCGTATAATCTGTATCCAAATATTCACGCAACCATTCATAAGACCATTTCATTTTATTTCCCCTATGCTTCAAAACCACTATTTTTCAACCAACGAACATCACCATCATAGAATTGGCGAATATCATCCAAACCAAATTTCAACATTGCAATTCTGTCCCAACCAAAACCAAAGGCAAAACCTTGATACTCGTCAGGATTCACACCACAATTACGCAAAACATTTGGATGCACCATTCCAGCACCAGCAATTTCCAACCATCTGTCACCATTCCATTTAATATCTATTTCAATGGATGGTTCTGTGAATGGAAAGTATGATGGACGAATACGCATTTCCAATTTTCTTTCAAAATATCTTTCCAACATAGTGCGAATTGTTGCAACCAAATCAGACATTGTGATATGCGCATCTATTTTATCAACATATAAACCTTCGATTTGACCAAACATTGGGCTATGTGTCGCATCCATTTCTTTACGATATGTACGACCAACACCAAACATTTTAATTGGTACACCATTGCCTTCCATCGCACGAATTTGAATTGCAGAAGTTTGAGTCCGCAAAACATTTCCATTGTCTAAAAAGAAACTGTCCTGCATATCACGAGCAGGGTGATAAGACGGTGTATTTAATGCTGTAAAGTTATGCCAGTCATCCTCGATTTCGGGACCTGTCCACATTGTATAACCTAAAGATTCCAAAATCGCACCAATTTGAGACAATGTTTCCGTTAAAGGATGCAATGTCCCACGATTTTTAGGTTCTGTATCCAATGTAACATCCACAAATTCAGTTTTTAATTTTTGCATCAAAGCCGCTTGTTCCAATTCTGTTTGACGAACTTTGAATAATTCACGCAAAGTTGCGTTTTCTTTATTTAATTCAACACGTTCATCAGCAGACATTTTTGACATTTCACGCAAACGCAGTGTCATTGTTCCATTTTTGCCAAATGTCGCAGTATATAAACTTTGTAATTCTTCCAATGATTCTATATTTTTAATCTTATCCTGCATAACTTTTACCTTTAATTAAAAAAGCCGTCAATACTTGACGGCTTTATTATTGCAAAACAAATTGCCTCCGCCAAGGGTTATTTTTCATCCCCTGCGATAAATCGTTTCGCTACATCAATCAATTTTGTGAAGTTTTCATCGCCAGCAAAAGCCATTTCGGCCAAAACTTTACGATCAAGTGCAACACCAGCCTTTTTCAGACCGTTCATAAATTGACTGTATGTTAAACCATTATTACGCACAGCGGCGTTAATACGGACAATCCACAAACCACGAAATTCGCGTTTTTTGACGCGTCTGTCGCGATATGCATATTGACCACCTTTTTCAGTTTTTTCACGTGCAGCACGATATGTTGAATGGTGACGTCCCAAATAACCTTTGGCACGTGCCAAGATTTTATTGTGCTTTTGTTTAACTGTTGTACCACGTTTTACTCTTGCCATAACTGCCCCCTATTATTTCAAACCGTATGGAGCCAAGATTTTAGCCTGACCCATCATGTTTTCGTTCAAATACTGTGGCTTAGACCCCGCGTTATTAGCGCGTTTGGATTTATGACGCAGTAATTTCTTGTGAGCATTTCTGGCAACGCGGATTTTTCCAGTTGCGGTCATAGATGCACGTTTCTTTAAATAAGACTTTGTCTTTAATTTTGGCATTTTTCTACCTCTTTTTTTAGATATCCTGATGGCAATGCCTTTGCCATTTCGGACTGTTGCAGGCTTATTTTGACATAAATAAACAAAAAATCAAGTTTTTATTGAATGTTGGAATTTTAGAGTTTACACTACGGGTGAAAATGAATCAAAACAAACTATCTTCACGGGTATCTAAACTTATTAAATCTGCAGCTGCCGCGGCGGCGGTGCCGTTGGTATTTATCTATATTTTGGTATCCAAACCAGACTTTTATTTAATAAATGGACTGGGGCATGTTGTTTTACCTGTGGCCCATTTTGTCGGAAATGTTGTTACTTGGCCTATACGCGCAGTTGGGGGGGCTGTATCCAATATATATGATTTAGCATCTTTACGCGCTGAAAACGAACGGTTACAAAAAGAACTGGATTTGGCGTTATCAAATAAAAATGAGTGTGATATTGCAATTGCCGAAAACAAAAGATTATCTAATGAACTGGATATCGTTCATGCAACACCGCAAAATGTTATTATGGCTGATGTGGTTCATGATACCGTTGCACTGCATCATAGTAATTTTTTAATAAACAAAGGTGTGTTTGATGGTATTAAAAAGGGTATGGTTGTAACATCTGTTGATGGGGTGATGGCTGGTATGGTCGTGGATGTCGGTGGCGATTTTTCACGCGTACGTGCATTAAATGATTCCGATAGTAATATTGCTGTTCGTATTGCCGGTGACGAAGTTTACGGCTTTTTACAAGGGGACGGTTCTTCAACACCTGAAATTGGTTTATTCAGCAGACCAGAATTTAAGGCAGAAAAAGGTATGACTGTTATAACCAGTAATATAAGTGGGGTTTTACCAAATGGTATTATGGTTGGAACAATGGAAAATGGTCGCGATGTAAAAGTGTTGCAACCAGATTCTGTATCACGTGTTAAAGTTTTAGAATTTAATACTAATAACGAATATAAATGATAAAAAGTATTATTTCTTTTTTATGTAAATCTTCACCTTTTTGGGCGGTGATTATTTTGTGGCGATTACAGTTACATTTTTGGAATCCGGGTGGTATTTTAGCTATTATTCCGATATTTTTTTACTCTTTTGTTAGGCCGATTCCTTGGTTTACACCATTTGCAATTTTGTTTTGTTTCTTGATAGATTATTCTTGTGATACAAAATTATTTTGGACAACTATGTATTTCATCACGTATGCAATAAACGGATTCCAATATTTTTTAGATTTACAACGCGCAGATAGAAATGCCATTGTGCCATTTATGATATTTTTTGGGATATCATTATTTGTTTTGATGATTATAAATATTTCTTGGACAATGTTATTTCGCTGTATATGGATGTTTGTATGGGTATCTTTATTGTATATTCCTGTCACAAACATAACAAAAAAGGTGCTGGGCAATGATTGATATCGAAGTTGGACATACTTTTGATAGACGAAGCGCACTGTTTTTAACAACAGGTGCGATTCTGACGTCTGCACTGGTTTTGCGTATGTTGCAAATGCAGGTATTTAATTATCGTGATTATAAAAGAAAATCTGAAAACAATTCTTTCCGTATCCAAATAAATATGCCAGAACGCGGAAAAATATTATCCAGTGAAGAGATTCCTATTTCACACGATGCACCAATTTATCGTATTTATGTTGTTCCTGAAGAAACCGATAACATTGATGATTTATTGGTAACATTAACCAAAGATTTGAATCTGAAACAAAAGACTTTGAAACGTATTTATACACAAATACGAAAACAACAAAGATTTCAACCTGTACTTATTTCAGAACATACTGATTGGGGAAAGTTGGCTGTTATTCAAGCTAAAAATTTACCTGGTGTTCATATATCATCTGGATATGCGCGCGTGTATGAAATGGGTGAATCTGGTTCTCATATTTTTGGATATGTTGGCGCACCAAAAACACCTGTTCCAAATGCACCATTTTTTACAACAGGTATATTAGGGTTAGAAAAAAAGTTTAATGATGAAATGGCGGGTACCCCTGGTCAAACTGTTATGATATCAAATGCTGTTGGGCGTATTACTGGTGAAGATGAAGAACAATTTATAAAACCAATACCTGGACATGATATAAAAACAACTGTGCGTTATGATGCACAAAAAGTTATGTATGATGCTTTGATTAAACACAAGGCTGGCTGTGGTGTTGCATTGGATATTGAAACCGGTGATATATTGGCAATAACATCAGCCCCAGGATTTAATCCAAATAATTTTACAACTGATGATGCAGAAGACTATATGGAAAAACTGCGTACAGACTTTACAAAACCTTTCGTAAATAAAACCGTTGAAGGATTATTTCCACCTGGTTCTACTTTCAAAATAGTTGTGGCATTGGCGGCATTGGAATCTGGTGCAATTACACCAAATGAAAAGGTGTTTTGTCCTGGGTATTGGAATTATGGCGATAGAAAATATCACTGTTGGGAACCCAAAGGTCATGGCCATGTAAATCTGGCATCTGCATTGGCGCATTCTTGTGACATTTATTTTTATCGCTTGGCATTAAAAATTGGTATAGATGCTATCCGTAAAATGGCAATGCGTTTAGGATTGGGCAAAAAATATATGCAAGACATATTCCCAAAAGAAATGGCTGGTGTGATTCCTGATAAATATTGGAAGGAAAAACATGTCGGGTCAAATTGGGTGCATGGCGATACTGTTATTTCTGGAATTGGCCAAGGATTTATTTTAACAAATTGTTTACAACTGGCGACCATGATTGCACGCGTTGCATCAAACAAAATTGTTATTCCAAGATTAATTTATGACGATAAAAAACCAAATTTTGAACCTTTGGGATTGGAACATAAAAACATCCGATTTGTTTTAGATGGTTTAGAAATGGTTACACAAAAAGGTGGTACTGCGGCTGGCAGTGCTATCAATGTAAATGGTGCAAAGATGGGCGGAAAAACCGGAACATCACAGGTGCGTAATATATCCAAGGCAGAACGCGCAACAGGTGTTTTGTCCGCCAGTCAATTGGAATGGAATAAACGAAATCATGGATTATTTGTTGGATATGCACCATTAGATAACCCAAAGTATGCTGTATGTATTATTACTGAACATTCCGGTGGCAGTGGACCTGCGGCACGAACAACCGCAGCCGTTATGAAAACTTTGCTGGAGGGTGGAAAATGATAGTTCATCAAACACGTGTTTCAAATGCAAATATGATGACAATATCAGAAAAATTATCCCGTTTTTTATGGGGGTTATTTCTGCCTATGTGTATTGTTTTGGCTATTTCTGTGATGATTTTATTTTCAGCAGGCGGTGGAAAATGGCAACCCTTTGCAGCACCACAATTATTAAAAATACTATTAGGATTTATAGTATTTTTCTTTGTTGCTTTTTCAAATATTAAAACTTGGTTAAAATCTGCATATTTAATTTATGCTGTGGCGTTTATATTGATTGTTTTGGTTACATTCGTTGGTGATGTTGGTATGGGCGCCCAGCGATGGTTAAATTTGGGATTTATGAATGTACAACCATCTGAATTTATCAAGATTGCATTGGTATTGGCATTGGCGCGTTATTTTGCGTGGATGAACTCTGTGGAATTAACCCAATCAAAAAATTATATAGCACCTGTTTTAATGACTTTTGTTCCATTTGCTTTGATTGTTGCACAACCAGATTTGGGGACTGCATTATCTTTGATGATGATAATGTTGGGAATGTTTTATATTGTTGGTGCCCAGAAAAAATGGTTTGTTATTGTTGCGATTTTGGGTGTTATGGCTGCACCTGTGGTTTGGTTTGGTGGTATGCACGATTATCAACGCGATAGAATTATAACATTTATAAACCCTGAACATGATGCGCGTGGCACAGGCTATCAAATAAATCAGGCAAAAATTGCCTTTGGGTCTGGGGGGATATTTGGCAAGGGTTATATGCAAGGAACACAATCACAACAATCTTTTTTACCTGAAAAACAGACTGATTTTATATTCACTATGCTTGGTGAAGAATTCGGTTTTGTTGGGGCATTTATATTACTCGCAATATACACTTGGATTATTTTAGTACTGTTCTGGTGCGCCAAAACTTGCCGAAATAGATTTGGTCAATTAGTTTGTTTTGGTTTTATGTTGAACTTTTTTGTTTATTATTTTATAAATATCTCCATGGTATTAGGTTTATTACCAACTGTGGGGGTACCGTTACCATTAATGTCATTTGGTGGCAGCAGTTTGTTATCCTTGATGTTTGGATTTGGACTTTGCCAAAATGCACATATAAATAAAGATCAACAATTATCTGCAAAAGGAAGTTAAGTCATGAATTTACTGATTGTGGAATCACCGTCAAAAGCAAAAACAATTGAAAAGTATCTGGGGGCAGGCTGGAAAGTTATTGCATCCGTTGGACATGTTCGTGATTTAGTTCCAGAAAACGGCAGTGTTGATACTAAAAATGATTTTAAAATGCGTTGGCAAATTATGCCAGGTAAAGAAAAACAAATTAAACAAATCGTTGATTTGGTTAAAAAAGCAGATGCTATTTATTTAGCATCGGATCCTGACCGCGAAGGGGAAGCCATCGCTTGGCATTTATTAGATATATTAAAATCTAAACGCGTTTTGGCTGGCAAACAAGTATATCGTGTTGCTTTCCACGAAATTACAAAAAATGCTGTTTTGGCTGCAATAAAAGAACCAAGGGAAATTGATTCAAATTTGGTTGATGCATATATTGTGCGCAGGGCACTGGATTATTTAATTGGTTTTAGTGTATCACCATTATTGTGGCGCAGAAATCTTGGTAAATCAGCCGGACGTGTTCAATCGGTTGCTGTAAAATTAGTTGTTGATCGTGAACGCGAAATCGAGGCTTTCCGCCCACAAGAATATTGGTCATTAGGTGCCGAAGTATCTGATAAAAATGCATTTAATTTTAATGCTTCGCTTACAAAATTTGACGGCAAAAAAATTGAAAAGACAACTTTAGAAAATAAAGAAATTGTTGATTCAATTATGCAAAAAATTGGAACACCTGTTATTAGTGCTAGTGTATGTAATATAGAAAAGAAAAAAACACAAAGACATGCATTTGCGCCATTTACAACCAGTACATTACAACAAGAAGCTGCGCGTAAATTATTCTTTTCATCAAAACGCACTATGGCGACAGCACAACATTTGTATGAACAAGGTTTTATTACATATATGAGAACTGATGCAACAAATTTGTCTGTGGATGCTGTATCAGAAATTCGTGAATACATCAAAAAAACATATGGTGATAAATTCTTGCCAAAGCAACCAAATATTTATGTTACAAAATCTAAAAATGCACAGGAAGCACACGAAGCAATTCGTCCAACACATTTTGATGAACCGGCAAAAGGTTTATCTGGGGATGAAGAAAAATTATATAATTTAATTTGGAAACGTACAATTGCCTGTCAAATGACAAATGCTGAATTTGATTCATGTGCTGTGGATATTAAACCGAATAATGTAGATGCTGTATTCCATAGTGTTGGAACGACTTGCACATTTGACGGTTTTATGAAAGTTTATAATGAAACAAAAGACGATGATGATGGTGAAGAATCTGTAAAATTACCATCATTAAATGTTGGTGATGTTATTAATATAAACAAATTTTTGCCAGAACAACATTTCACACAACCACCTGCCAGATTTACCGAAGCATCACTGGTTAAAAAATTAGAAGAATTAGGAATTGGTCGTCCTTCTACATATGCAACAATTATGTCTACAATAGTAGATAGAAATTATGTGGAACAAGATAAACAACATCGTTTTCATCCAACATCGGCTGGATGGATTATTTCTGCATATTTATCTAAATATTTTACAGAATTGGTTGATGTGAATTTTACTGCAAAAACAGAAGATACATTGGACGATGTTTCGAATGGTAAAAACGATAAACTTACCGCATTAAACGAATTCTGGACACCAACAAATGAAACTATTGAAGCAGCACGCGGTATTAAAACATCTGAAATTATCGATGTTATAAATGATTTTATGTCCAAGCATTTATTCCCAGATGGTCAAACAAAATGTCCAAAATGTGGTGGAGAATTGGGTATAAAACTTTCTAAATACGGTGCATTTATTGGATGTAATAAATACCCTGAATGTGATTATACTGTAAAAATTGGTGGTGATAATACACCTGAAAAAATAGATGAAGTAATAGATAAAGCTGCAACAGAACCTGTTGATTTAGGGGACGGTATAACATTTTATCCAAAGGGAAAATTTGGTCCGTATGTTTCAAACGGTGCAAAAAATGCTTCGGCCAAAGGATATACAGTTGACACTATCACACTTGATATAGCCAAAGATTTATTGGATAAAAAAACATCTGGCGCGACTGCTGTTGACTTGGGCGAAAATCCGGCTACAAAGCAAAAGATTTTATTTTATCCATCCGGCAGATATGGTCCTTATATTTCATCTGGCCGTGTAAATGTGTCTGTTAAAACACAGCCTGATTTGGATACTGCTATTGAACTGATAAACAATAAAAAAACAGTGAAAAAAGGGAAATAATTATTGGCAAAATACGATAATAATTTTGTTGATGAATTAAGAGCCAGATTATCACTGGTTGATGTTATTGGTCGTCGTGTACCACTTGTTAAAAAAGGTCAAAATTATTGGGGATGTTGCCCATTTCATAATGAAAAAACACCATCTTTTTCTGTAAATGAAGAAAAGGGATTTTATCATTGTTTTGGTTGTGGTGCGCATGGCGATATTATTTCTTTTACAATGAATACCGAACATGTCGAATTCAAAACTGCATTGCAAGAATTGGCGGATATGGCCGGTATAAAAATGCCAACTGTGCAGCAAAAATCACCTGAACGTGTCGCCGCAGAAAATTCTTATTTTGATATATGTGAAAAGGCGTGTTCTGAATATCAAAAATTATTATTTACAGATGCTGGGGCCGATGCATTAAATTATATTCGCGGACGTGGATTTACAGACGATATGATAAAAAAATATCGATTGGGATACGCCCCAAAAAATAATTTAATTGCCGGCAAATTTGGTGATATTAAACAAGAAAATTTATTAGCAACTGGACTTTGTCGCCGTGGTGAATATGGTTTATATGATTTCTTTCGTCATAAGTTGATGTTTCCTATTTTTGATGCGCATGGCAAAGTTATCGCATTTTCTGGACGCAGTTTAGATGGGTCAGAACCAAAGTATATAAATACAACTGATACAGAAATGTTTCATAAACGTATGACTATTTTTGGATTTAATTTTGCTAGGGATGAAATATATAAAAAGAATCGCAGCATAGTTGTAGAAGGTCAAATTGATGCGATTCAAATGCAATGTAATGGATTTGGTGAAACTGTTGCACCATTGGGCACAGCATTGACCGAAGATCATATAGCATTACTTTGTAAATCAAATCGAAATATTATTTTCTGTTTTGATGGGGATGGTGCTGGACAAAAGGCTGCGGCACGTGCATGTGGAATAGTTCTGCCATTTGTACGCGATAATTCAGATGTGCGTTTTGCTTTTGTAACCGGTGGTAAAGACCCTGATGAAGTATTAAAATCAGCGGGCCCAGACGGTATGCGTAAAATCATAGATAATTCTGTATCTTTGATTGATTTTATGTGGAATATGGTAAATGCAAAATATCTTGTATCAACACCAGGTGGACGCACACAGGCAGAAAAGTTTTTAGATACAGAACTTAAAAAAATTACAGATAAAAAATTACAATATGAAATTGAACAGGAATATAAAAAACGCGAATTCCAAGAATGGCGGTCTTGGAAAAAACAAGATACACCAACTGTAAAATTACCCGAAGTTGATTTGGTTACAAAAAATACTTTAGTTTATATTGTGAATAATTTCCCAGATTTAGCCAGTCAATACGCAGACTTTTTAGCTAGTTTGAATATAAGCACAAGATTTAAGATGGGATGAAAAATCTGCTGAAAAATTTATTGTGTCATTAAAATTGAAAAAGTATTTAGAAAAACTGGAAAAAGAAAGAAAAGATATTATGCAAGGTATGATTAATGGTGAAAATTACACTAATAATGATATTACCGAGATAAATAAAAAGATTGATGAAGTAAATAAAAAATTAGAAAAATTATTATATATGGAATAACAAAATTTGCCGGTGTTTTTTAACATTTTTATTAAAAATACCGGTAAAAACTTATCAAAATTAAAAACCGGCTTTTTTGTAGTTTTTATACAAAAACACCGGTAATTTTTAACAGTTTTATTTTATAACTTGTTTTGTTTTAGCTGCCGTATCTTTGTTTTTCATATGCTTCATTAATTCTTTTTATCTTTTCATCATTTACCCTGCGAGCGAGTTCCATACTTTCTTCATAAGTCAAAAGACCACATTTTCTACCCGTACCGTTGTTATAATCTCCTGGTTCATAAATTAATTTACCATCTTTATAATATGACATTTTGTTTTCCTTTATATTTGTACCCCTACATTGAATATAATTATATACAAAAAATATTTATCAAATGGTTTTTTATATATTTTTATTTTAAAGTGTTTTTACATTGTTATATGCAATAACATTTGTTGGTGTTATCGTTTTTGTGACTTGTTCTGTTTTTTGTTCTTCTTTATTTTTTTGATTAAATTCTTCATATGTACATAATTTATAAAAACCATAAGCACCCAATCCAAATACACCAATTACAATCCATGGTGCAGCAACAGACATAAATCTGTCCATAAAATCATCATCACTTAATCTAGAACCTAATGGACTGCCACTATAATAATTACCTTTTGACATTTTATATACCTTTACACGTTAAACAAGAAATGGCAAATATCACCTTCTTGCATAATATAATCACGACCAACTGTACGCATCTTACCGGCCTCGCGTACGGCAACCTCGCCACCATATTGTAAATAATCAGATGGTGATATTACCTCTGCACGAATAAAACCTTTTTCAAAATCAGTATGTATTTTTCCAGCAGCCTGTGGTGCAGTCATACCAGTTGTGATTGTCCAGGCATGTGCTTCCTTGGGACCGACAGTATAAAATGTTTGTAAACCTAATGTTTTATAACCTGTTTTTATAACTTGTTCCAGACCTGATTGTTTTAATCCAAGGTCATCCAAGAACATTTTACGTTCATCCATATCTGCAATCTGAGCAATTTCCATTTCTATTTTTGATGAAATAATAAGCACTGGTGCCATTGCACCATATTTTTCTTTTACTAAATCAGAAAATTTATTACCAGTGGATGCTGATGCCTCGTCAACATTACATACATATATAACAGGCTTTGATGTTAATAAATTAAATGGTTTACTATCAACATCTTTGACAGCGCGGGCAGGGGTGCCTGATGTCAAATTTTCACGAATAATATTTGCATCTGCTAATAATTTAATAGCATTTTTATCTTGGCCATGTGCCTTTTTTTCCAGATTTTTTATCTGTTTTTCTAAACTTTCCAAGTCTGCTAACATTAATTCTGTTTCAATTGTGTCAATATCAGAAAGTGGGTCGATTTTTCCATTTACATGAACAATATCGTCATTTTCAAAACATCTGACCACATGAATAATTGCATCTGTTTCTAAAATATTACCAAGAAATTTATTACCCAGACCTTCGCCAGTAGATGCACCTTTGACCAAGCCCGCAATGTCAACTATTTCAAGTTGTGTTGGTATAATTTTAGCAGAATTATCAACAGCTGCTAATTTTAATAAAGTTTCATCTGGCACAACAACACGGCCTGTATTTGGCTCAATCGTGCAAAATGGGTAATTTTGCGCGTCAGCCGCCGCACTTTGTGTCAAAGCATTAAATAATGTCGATTTACCCACATTTGGCAAACCTACAATTCCACAATTGAATCCCATAATAAAATCCTTTATAATGTAAGTAATATGTCATACATTTGGCAAGATTTCAATATAAAAACCTTTCCGGCGGAAACAGTTGTTTTCCGCGATGGTGTGTTTTGTCCGGAACTTTCAACACTAAACAGCCCAGTCATAGATAAAAATTACGATTTACCTGTACATTTTATTTATGTCGGTGAAATAATAGGTAAAAATTCTCTGGATATAATAATAAATGAAAATGTTAAAAATCAGAAAATATTCCTGTCCGCCAAGGTAAAAGTAAAAAAAACGGCTAGTTTTGATATTATTATTAAAAATAGTGGTTTGGGTTCTGATTTGAATGGATTTTTTATAATTGAAAATCATAGTGATATGAAATTTAATTTAGATGCTCATCATTTATGCAGAAATACAGGTATATCTGTTCAAACCAGATTATTAGCATATCCTGATTCTGTATCTAAAATTACAGGAACGGCCCATATTTATAAATATTGTGAAAATTGCAGGTCAGATATTAATTTTTCAGCATTAGCAGATAAAAATTCAAAAATAACATTTCTACCTCAACAAAAAATATCTGCAATTCCAGAAGATGCATCACATAGTGCAAATATTGCCCATTATAACCAACCACAAATAGAATTTTTGCATCAATCAGGTTTAACAGATACAGAAATTAAAAAAGTTTTAAGAGAAGCTTTTGAAAATAGTGTAGATTTGTTAAATAAATAAAAAAAATACTCGTAAAAACGAGTATTAATTTTTTTATGTAAAGGACATTATTTTTTCTTAAAGCCCTGTTTAGCCTTTAATTTAGGATTATTTGGGTCAATCAAGATAACCTGTTTACCACGACGAATTTGTTTTATATCACCGCGTTTTTTCCATGCCTTTAATGAACTTAAAAATTTCATATCAAATCCTTTTTACCGGTCAATTATAAACGGTTTTTATGAAAAATCAAATAAATAATATATATTTTTGTTGTTTTTGTTGGGGCTGTTAAATCTGTTAAAAACAGTTTTTAGTTTTTTATTAACAAGTTTTTAACAAAAAAATGCTTAATTTTAGGGTTTTTTTAAAAAATGTTAAAAAGGTATTGTTAGTAATTACCTGTTAAAAAAATAGTCTATTTTCAACATTTTTAACAATTTTTGCTTTTTGATTTTTATGCTTGTTAAAAAAGGTTAAAAAATGGTATAATTATTAATAAGTAGGAAGAGAATGAAACAGCAAGTATTAAAAGCCTTGGCAAATCCGCCGCGTATTTTTTACGTGCCATATTTTTTGGCAGTAATTAATTTTGTTGTACAATTTGCTGTTTTTATAGTTCTTTATGTTGTAGGTCTGGTATTTTTTGACTTTGATATTCCGCCATTAATTTTTTTATTATCTGTGATATTTGTTCATATGTTATTGGCGTTATATTCAAAAAAAGATCCACAAATTGGGCAAATTTTATTATCTAAAATACAGTTGTTTAAAAACAAAATTCCACGGAGATTGGCTGCATAATGGAAATGATAAAAGGATTTTTTGAATATTTTGCTGGCAGCGTGGATTTTCCAATCACGGTTACCGTGCTTGTTATGGTTGTTATATTTCTTTTTATAATTTTGATGCTGTATTTACCTGTTTTAACAAGGAAAATATTCCCAAAATTTGGTTATCTGAAGTATTCAGATTATTTGCCTTTCAAGACTGTTAAAAAGAACGATACATTGCAACTGACAGATGGGTCTTTGGTTCGTGTGTATCATTTAGATGGAATTCAGGTCAGTATGCAGGATGAAGAAACACGTAGTAAGTTTTTGGATTTACGTGCAAGTTTATTTAATCAAATCCATGATCCGACTGTTGTTTTGCGCTTTTTTACAGTGCGTGATTTATTGCAGGAAAATATGGATTATGAATTTCATCAACCAACTTTGCAGATGATTTATGATAAATGGAAAAATCAGGGTTTAAAGATTTTTTCAAATAATTACTATATCGTGATATCTGTTAATGGTAATGATGCCGAAGATAGATTAAATCAATATTGTAATTATATTGAATCTATGCTTGCTGCTTATAAACCTGTGTTGTTAAAAAATGATAAAAAAGATAATATGGCGCGGTTTTTTGGTCGTATTTTGTCACCAATAACCAAACCTGAACCGGCTGTATGTGATAAAAATATTGCAAGTTTGGTTACTGTTGATGATGTTGATTTTATGGATAATGGATTTATAAGGTACGAAAGTGGTGGTGTTGAAAAATATGCTGCGGCCATTTCTTTCAAAATCGCACCTGATTATCTAGACGAAGAATTTTTTATGAATATATCAACAATTCAGACTGAAATGATTTGTATGAATGGTTTTCGTATAATGGGAACTGCTGATATTGCAATGGCTTTGCGCCAAACACAATCTACGATGGATGAAAAAACAGAAGAATCAACCATGGAACAATTAGATCAGGCAGAAAGCGTGATGGATGAAAATGTTTCTGGTAATCAAAGTATGGTTAATTATTATCCACTGTTTTTGTTGTTTGGAAATTCAGAAGAAGAATTAGAAAAAACTGTCAGTGAATTTAAGAAAATATCTGCTTCGTTTGGTATTTCACCAATTGTTGAAACTTTTGCATCACGCGTTTCATGGTTTTCTGCTATACCTGGATTTGATGTTTTCCCGCGTTCGTTTAAGTTGTTGTCGCGTACTGCGGCGGTATCTATTCCTATGGATTTTGTTCCTCATGGACATGCGAACAGTGACTGGGGTCCTGGTCCATTGGTTATTTTCCCGACAGCACAAGGAACACCATATCAATTCCAATTCCATGTATCAGATGCGCCAGTTGCAGTGGGTCATAGTTTGACTATTGGTCCAACAGGTGGCGGTAAAACAACTTTATATTCATTCTTGATTGCACAGGCTTTACGTCATCAAAAGTTAAAAGCGTTCTTTTTCGATAGAAATAAAGGTGCAGAAATATTTACTTTGGCTGTTGGTGGAAAATATATAACTATGCATGGTAAAGAGAAAAAAGATGATGAATCATTACAATCTTTTGAAACACATTTGAATCCATTAAAAATGGCTGATACTGCATCAAATCGTGCATTTTTAAGACGTTGGTTTGCAATGATATCTGGTCAATCTGATGATGCATCTGCGGATGAAATTGCGCGTGCTGTGTCGGTTAATTTTGATTATTTACAAGATAAAGATAGAAAATTATCTAATCTGTGGAACAGTTGTTTTTCATCCAGTGGAAATATGCGTTCTGCTTTGAAAAAGTGGGTTGATGATTTGCAATATGGTGATATCTTTAATGAAGAAGAAGATACTTTGGATTTGCAATCCAGACTTACAACATTCGATTTTACAGAGATATTGCAAAATTCAGAATTGGCACCTGCGGTTATTTCATATATTTTGCATAGAATAAATAACACAACTGTTTCTGGTGGAAATCCTTCGTTGATTATGATTGACGAAACAGCGCCAATGTTGGAAAACAAGATGTTCCGCGATAACTTTATTGCTGGTTTACAAGAAGGTCGTAAAAATCGTCAGGCATATATGGCGGCTTTTCAGCGCGCAAATGTGTTGGATAAATTAGGTATCGGTGATGTTGTTCGTGGTCAGGCTCAAACTGTTTTATTCTTCCGTAATCCGGCGGCGGATTTGTCAGATTATGAACATTGGAAATTAAATCCGCTCGAGATGGCATTTATTCAAGGTAAGGCATATCCAAACTTGAAACGTGCTGTGTTGTTATCCAGACCAATAAATAACGAGTCTGTGATATTAAATACAGAATTAGGCGGTTTAGGTAATTTGCTCCGTTTATTCGAATCTGGGCGTTCTTCGGTATTATTAGCCGAGGAATTATATAAATCATTTGGAAGTTCATTCGTAGAGGAGTATTTAAAGAAAAATGTTTAGATATATTTTATCCTTTATGTGTCTATTTCTTGTCACTTCCGCGTTTGCGGAGGACAAATGTATTATGTATAAAACAAAACCGCTTGTTAGAATTGATAAACCTGATTGGGTTAAAAAAGTTGGTCAACCATTAAGAATGATGGATTTATATCATGGAAATGTCGTTGCAACACTGGTTGATGAATATGATATTGTTGTTAATATAGACGAGTTACCCAATAATGAAGGTTTTTGTGTCGGTATCAAAGACATAAATGCTGTTATTGGATATAGCGACTTTTTAGTCAAAGTTGATATGCGTCATAAATTAAATTCTTGTTCTTACAAGGCTGTTTTGGAACACGAAGGCGAACATATACATGCATATTTGTCTGTGATTGATGATTTCCAAGATGATTTGAAAGATTCTGTGTATTCGGCGGCAAATTCAATAATACCTATATATGTTAAAAATGAAAATGATATTAAAACAGCAATTGATGATTTGAATGCTAAATTACAAACGCATCCGGATTTGATTTTGGTAAAACAAAAGATATCTGCAGCAGAAGAACTTAGAAATGCTAAAATTGATGAAGAAAACAAACAATACGAAGAACTGCAGAAGTGTAGTAATGGTTAAAAAACTGGTTCTTGTTTTGTTTGGTTTATTTTTTGTAAATACTGCGTTTGCAGGATTGTGTGATGAATATAAAAATCGTGCTGAAATAAAAATAGAAAAAGCAAAGTGGAATGTAACCGTTCAATCGTCTGATAAAGAATTATCGCCCGAGGCCGGTTATGTTAATGTTAAACCTTATAACTTATTTGTTCCCCATGTGAATTACAGTTTTAATGGAAGATTTTTTTGTGTGTATTTAACATCGGTAGAGGCCACGGTTGGTTTCAAAGATTTTAATATTATAATAGATAGAAAATATGAAAAAGATTCTTGTGAATATAATGCTGTATTGGCACATGAAAAACACCATATAGAAGATGCCGAAGATGCATTAGAAAATGTGTTTCCAGATATAGAAGGTGCTTTGCAAGAAGCGGTTGATTCTGTGGATCCAATTTATACAGAAAATGTGTATGAAGTGCCGTATGCTATTGAAAAAATAAACAACCAAGTGATGAAATATCACAAATTACAAGAACTGGTTGAAAGATTTAAAAAACAACATACTGATTCTGCAAAAGCTTTGGATAGTGCCCCAGATAAAAATTTACAAAAATGTTTAGAAGATAAAATACAAGATGCTTTTGATAAATATTATAAAGAAAATCCTGATAAATTACCCCAAAAAATAGATATGTAAATATCCTTGCAAAGATAATGGATTAAAATATAATCACTGTAAAAGGTGATTTTTATGCCAAAAGAAATTAGATTTTGTCAGCCAATAGGGGAATATTATTTTTTATCGCCTTTGTCTGCACATCCAATCAAAATGGTTGTTGATGGACAAGAGTATGTTTTTCCATCGGTTGAACATTATTATCAAGCAATGAAATTCTATGCGTCTGACAAGCGTTTTGAAACGATTATGGGGTTGAAAAATCCAGATGATGCGCGATTACTTACCAAGACCCCAGAATATAAAATCAACCGCAGACCAGATTTTGATAAAAATAAATTTGATATTATGGAGCAGGGGTTATACGCAAAGTTTGCTCAAAATCCTGATGCGGCTGAACTATTAAAATCAACAGGCGATGCGATATTGATAAAATCTTGCCCGTCATGTTATAAATGCGGGTTTGGTGAAGGTAGCGGTATGAACCGTATTGGTAAGGTTTTAATGCAAATCCGTTCAGAAATTCAGAAATAATAAAAAGTGGTGTTTTTGCCACTTTTTTTAATTTTGTTATAAGAATGAGGGCGGGGGATGGATTTCCCTCGACACAAAGTGTCTGCGGGGATACCGTGACGATTTCGGTGCGCTAACGCTTCCGAAATCTACTTGTATTCGCTCGTCCGTCGCATAAATGCGCCACGACTGCGCGCAAATTTGTAGTTATTCGAACTTCGTTTCAATATATTGAAACTTGTTCTCGCATACAAATTTTGAACCAGATTACAAACCACTGACCACAAAAATTTTAATAATAAAAATACCCCAGACGGGGCATTTTTATTATTAAACTGGTTGCGGGGGATGGATTTGAACCACCGACCTTCAGGTTATGAGCCTGACGAGCTACCGGACTGCTCTACCCCGCGATGATAGGGTGTATTATATACTAAAATACTATAATGTCAATAAAAAATAACATTTTTTTTAAAAATTTTGTGTTAAAACCGTTAGTTAGTCGTTGGGTCTTGCATTGTGATTTTATTGTTGCTATGATTTGTCCATGTTATTGTGGGTGACAAAATGGCAAGAAGTAAGTTTAGAAAATTTGTTTTGGATCCGTTTTTAGGCTTGGGTGTCGTGCAATGGTGTTTCGCAATTCCTGTATCAATCATTATGTGGTTGATTTTTGCGACTTGTTGTACACATGTCCGCAATAAAAAGGTATTAAAAGAATATAGAAACAAGCCGGCTGTTTTTGTGCTGTGGCATGGGCGTTCGATGATTCCATCTGCAATTATGGCGTGGTATCGTATGCGTTCTTATGCGGTGACCAGTCGCAGTAAAGATGGAAGGTTAATGGCAAAAATTCAGCGTATGTTTGGGGCGCACCCTATTTATGGCAGTTCAACCAGTGGTGCTTTGTCTGTATTGCGTGAAGGTGTGCGTATTTTACGCAAGGGAAATTGTTGTATTGTTATGTCGCCAGATGGTCCCAGCGGTCCATCTTTGCGTTTACAAGATGGGGCAATGTTTTTTGCTAAAATGGCAAATGCGCCAATTATTCCTGTTTGTTTTTCTGCATCAAAATCTTGGTTCCAAAAACGTTGGGACAGGTATTTGGTGGCATTGCCTTTTTCTAAAGTAATTGTAGATGTTGGTAATCCTATGTTTGTGAAATCTGAAATAAAAACACCAGAGTTTGAAGAAGAACGTAAAAAAATAGAAAGTGTTTGTGTTAAACAATTACGCGATGTGGATAAAATATTTAACTTGATGCAGGTTGAACAAGATGTTACCGCCAGCGGTTTCAAAAAACAAAAACGCGAGGCAAAAAAATTGCAACAGCAGGCAAAGGAAAATAAATAATGAAAACACCAAAGTGGTTTTTTAAGAAAGGTTTGTTTGCTTGGTTGTTATTGCCTTGTTCTGTGATTTATTATTTTATCAGTCGTATCGTGTTCAAATTGCGTTCCAGACATCCACTTGTATCAAAACGTAAAATAGTATGCGTTGGAAATATATTATCTGGCGGTGTTGGTAAAACACCTGTTGTTCGTCAAATTGCAGAATTTTTAGATGCGCCTGTTGTTATGCGTGGATATAAAAAAACAAAAGAAACTAACAGTATTGGTGACGAAGCGTTAATGTTATCTGGACATGGTTTGGCGGTGCATACAGGTGATAGAAAAAGCAATATAATTTTATTGAATAAACAAAAAGCAAAAACACCAATTGTTATGGATGACGGTTTTCAAAATCCAAGTATTAAAAAAGATATATCTATTGTTGTTATAGATGAAGATTTGGGATTTGGAAATGGGTTTATATTACCTGCGGGTCCTATGCGCGAAGGTGTGCGTGCGTTAAAGCGTGCGGATGCAATTATAATCATCAAATCTTATAAAAATGATAAAAAGAAAGAATTAAAAATACCGGAAAATATTCCTGTGTTTTATGCTGAAAACACAACTGTGTCGCCATATAAAGATGGCACGCCATTGGTTGCGTTTGCGGGGATTGGATATCCTGAAAAATTCTTTACCAGATTAACAAATGTTGTTTTGAAAAAAGCTTTTGCTGATCATTATCAATATAACGAAAAAGATATTAATTCTTTGTTGGATTTGGCAAAAAAGTATAATGCAAAATTAATCACTACGGAAAAAGATTGGGTCAGATTACCTAAAAATATTCGTGATGAAATTAAATATGCTAAATTGGAAACAGAGATTGATAAAAAGTTTTTTGATTGGTTAAAGGAGAGACTGCATGGCGACTTTCAAGAAAAAATTTGAAATAACAGGTCATGGTATTCATAGTGGATTAAATGCTGTTTTTGATAATGTCGGTGAAACAAAAATGCGCAATACCACAATTGGTCAAAAAACTGCGCCACATGTACAAACAGTTGAACATTTGATGGCCGCTTTGATGTTGGTTGGGGTTGATAGTGCTGTTATAGAAATAAACGGACCGGAAACACCAATTATGGATGGCAGTGCGTATGATTTTATGGAAAAGTTTTTGAAAGTTGGTGTTGTTGGTGGAAAATTAAAACGCATAATTGTTAAAAAAGAAGTTGTTGTTACGTCTGATGAAGCCAAGAAAAATGTGCCTGTGTTTGAAAAAATAAAATTCTGGATTTTGAATAAGTTGGCTGGTCGCAAAACAAGTGGCTTTGTAAAATTAAGTCCAAATAATGGAAAGGCATTAAATGTTAGTGCAACTTTGATTTATCCTGAAAAAGTTATTGGTTCTCAGTCTTTTTCTTATAAATTTGATGGAACAAAAAAATCACGTGATATATTTATGCGTGATGTTGCGCATGCCAGAACTTTTGGAAAAATTTCTGAATGGGAATATTTGAAAAAACACGGTATGGGTCGTGGTGCAAATGAAAATAATGTTATTGCATTAAATGCAAAAGGTGATGGAACGCTAAATAAATTATACTGGAAAGATGAATTTGTGCGGCACAAGGTTATAGATGCGCTGGGGGATATGTTTATGTCTGGCGGAATTGTTATTGGTGATTTGGTGTCGTATAAAGGAAGTCACGCATTAAACAATCTGGTGTTACGGAAATTGTTTAGTAACCCAGAAAACTATGAAATTGTT